>DATNLV010000505.1:0-6729 GCA_035602665.1 Bryobacteraceae bacterium
GCCCTTGACCGCTCCGGGCCGTTCCGAATGCGTCCCTCAGATGAGGGAAAGGGGGCTCATGCAAAGGCCAAAACAAAAACATCCGTCGATCACGATTTTCCTTGACTCGAGGAGCCTTCTCATGGAAACCGCGACCGTCAGTACCTACAAGCTTGAAACGCGTCGTTTTCTGGCAGGATTTTGAATCCCATCGGCGTTCATCGGCGGCCATCAATCTTCTGAACGCGGCTTTGCGACATGCCCGACCTGCCCCGCTGGCGGCGCTAGCACCGAACCGCGACCGTCAAGCGAGCAGACCTACATCTGCTCGAAATGCGTCTCCGGCGACTCCGGCAGCACATCCCGCTCCCCCGCCACCCACACGTAAAGCGTCGGTAGCAGGAACACGCTCAGCACCAGGTCCCCAATCAGCCCGCCCACGATGACGATCGCGAACGGCCTCTGCGAATCGGAACCGATGGCGTGCGACATCGCCGCCGGCAGCAGTCCCAGCGTCGCCACCAGCATCGTCATCAGGATCGGACGAAGCCTGCGCACGGATCCCTCGACCGCCGAGTCTTCGATGGAATACCCGCGCGCCCGCCGCTGATTGATGTAGTCGATCAGGATCACGCCGGTCTGCACCGACACCCCGAACAGCGCCAGGAACCCGATCCCCGAAGACACGCTGAAGTTGGTGCCGCTCGCGAGCAGCGCCACTACGCCGCCGATCGGCGCCAGCACTAGCGTCACCATGATCAGCAGCGCCCACTTGAACGACTTGAACATGGTGTACAGAATGATGAAGATCAGCAGCACGGTGATGGGCACGATCACGCCCAGCCGCGCCGCCGCCCGCTTCTCGCTCTCGTATTCGCCGGCCCAGTCGATGGTGTAGCCGAACGGCAGCTTCACCTGACGGTTGACCTTGTCGATCGATTCCTCGACCGCGCTCCCCAGATCGCGCCCCCGCACGCTGTACTTGATGGCCACGTAGCGCCGGTTCTCTTCGCGGTAGATTTCCGAAGCGCCGTCCGCCATCTTGACCGTGCAGAGCTGCGCCAGGGAGACTCGCTCGCCCGAAGGCGCCAGCAGCCGTATGTTCTGAATCGCCTCCCTGGTGTCCCTGTAAGGCGCCTGATACCGCACCACCAGGTCGTAGCGCTGCTCGCCTTGAAGCACCTGGCTGACCGGGTTGCCACCCACCGCCGTCTGGATCGCGTCCTGAATATCGGCCACGTTGATCTGGTAGCGTGCGGCCTCCGCGCGGTCCACCACGAAGTTCAGATTCGGCTGGCCCAGGACGCGAAACAGCCCCAGGTCCTCGACCCCGCGCACCCCGCGCATGATGCCGACGATCTGGTCGCCCTTGTCTTCGAGCAGCTTCAGATCGGCGCCGTAAATTTTCACGGCCAGCTCTCCCTTGACGCCGCTGACCGCCTCTTCCATGTTATCGGCGATAGGCTGCGAGAAGTTCCAGATCACGCCCGGGATCTTGTCCAGCTCGCGGTTCATCGCCGCGATGACCTCGTCTTTTTCCTCGTGGAACACCGGGCGCCACCGCTCTCGAGGCTTCAGGTCCACGAAGTATTCGGTATTGAAAAAACCCGTGGTGTCCGTCCCATCGTCTGGACGCCCCACCTGGCTGGTCGCCACCGTGACCTCCGGAAACGAGGCGAGCATGCGCCGCGCCTGGTCGGCCACGCGGATGCCTTCGGTCGGCCCTGTGCTCGGCGCCAGAACGCCGCGGACCCAGATGCTGCCCTCGTCCAGGTGCGGCAGGAATTCCGAGCCGACGGCGCCGCTCAATGCAAGATAGACGCTGCCTGCTACCGTGAGCGCGCTCACGCCGGTCACGGTCCAGCGGTGGCGCACGGCCCATTGCAGCGCCGTGCGATAGCCGGCCGTCAGAAACGTCATGATCGGGTTGCGCCACTCGGTGGCGCCTTTGCGAAGCATCAGCGCCGTCAGCACCGGAGCGATGAGTATCGAAAACAGCAGCGCGCCGAGCAGCGCAAACGCCACGGTCCAGGCCATGGGCTTGAATAGCCGGCCCTCCACGCGCTGCAGCGTGAAGATGGGGATATAGGCCGTGATGATGATGACGATCGAATAGAACACCGGCCGCTGGACCTCGTGAGCGGCCACGCGGATCCTCTCGCCGATGGGCGCCTCCTCGCGGCGGTTCAGGTGACGGACGATGTTCTCGACCATCACCACCGTGCCCTCCACCACCATCCCGAAATCCAGCGCGCCCAGCGACAGCAGGTTCGCTGGAATGTTTCTCAGGTCCAGGCAGATCGATGCGAACAGCAGCGAGAACGGAATCGTCAGCGCGACAATCAGCGCGCCCCGAACATTGCCAAGGAACAGAAACAGCACCACCGCCACCAGCAGAATTCCCTCGGTCAGGTTGTGAAGCACCGTATGCGTCGTGAAATGGACCAGGTCGCTGCGATCCAGGAACGGCACCACCTTCACCCCGGGCGGCAGAATGTGCGCGTTCAACTCCTTGACCTTGGCCTCGATTCCCTTGATCGTGGAATCGGCCTCCGCGCCTTTCCGCAGCAGCACGATCCCTTCCACCACATCGTCGAAATCGACGACCTTCCCGTCCGCGTGGTGAATGGCCTTGCCGTTCTTCCCCAGCCGGATCTTCGGTCCCTGTGCCACCTCGGCGATGTCCTTGACGCGCAGCGCCGTCCCGTTCTGGGTCTTGATGACCGTGTTCTCGATGTCCGCGACGTTGCTCACCAGCCCCACCGCGCGGACGTTGATCTGTTGCAGCCCCGCTTCGATGAAGCTTCCGCCCGCGTTCACGTTGTTGTTCGCGAGTTGCTGCTCCACCTGCGCGATGCTGAGCCCGTAGGAAACCAGCTTGTCGGGATCCACCCGCACCTGGTATTCGCGCGTCATCCCGCCCAGGCTCGAAACGTCCACCACGTTTGGCACGGACTTGAACTGTTTCTCGAGCACCCAGTCCTCGAGCGACTTCAGCTCCATCACGTCGTACTTCGGGTTGGTGCTGATCAGGTGGTAGAAATAGATCTGCCCCACCGGACTCCAGTCCGTTCCCATCTGCGGCTGCAGACCGGCCGGCAGGCTCGCCTGTGCCAGCCTCTCCATCACCTTCTGCCGGTTCGTGTCGTTCTCTGACTCATCGTCGAAGATCAGCATCAGGCTGGAAAGCCCGGACAGCGACACTGACCGCAAGTGCGCCAGGTGCGGAATGCCGTTCATCACCGTTTCGAGCGGCACCGTGACCTGCTGCTCCACTTCCTCGGCCGCGCGGCCCGGCCATTGCGTAATCACCTGCACGTAGTTGTTCGCCACGTCGGGATAGGCTTCCACCGGCAGCCGGTGAAAGGAAACCATCCCCCAGGCGAACAGAAGAATCGCGAACGCCAGGACGAGAAACCGGTTGTTCAGCGCGAAATCGACCAGGGCCCGGATCATTACTGTTCCACGGTGTTCTGAAGCACGAGAGCGTTCTCAACCACCTGCTGCCCGGGTCCAATGCCGGAAAGAACCTCCTCGAGCCCGCCGGGCAGCATGTTGCCCGCCGCCACTTCCACACGCCGGAACTGGCTGCCGCCCGCGGGCACGTAAACCCAGTCGCGGTCGTGCAGGTGCAGAATCGCCGACGCGGGAACGGTCGCGCGTTTCGCAAAATCCATCCCGTGGAACGTCGCGCTGACGAACATGCCCAGCCGCAGCATCCCTCGATTGGGAACTTCCAGGCGCACCTTCGCCGTGCGGATCGCCGGATCGAGGATCGGGCTGATATTGCCGATGCGTCCCTTCAGCACCACGCCGGGATACGCGCTCAGGCGGACGTCGGCGTACTCCCCGATGCGCACGAACCGAAGGTCGTTCTCGTACACATCGCACAGGATCCAGACCTCCGAGAGATCCGAAATCGTAAACAGGTTCGGTGAGTTGTCGAGAGTCTTGACCCCCGCCGCGGCGGTCACGTTCTGTTCCGTGATCACCCCGCTGGCCGGGGCGTAAATATCGATCCGCGCGCTCGGGTGATCCGCGTCGGCGCCCAGCAAGTGCAGGCGCGTCCCGGTTGTCTGCACGCTGACCGCGGCCTTGGCTGCCGCATCCTGCGCCACTTCGACGTCTTTCTGCGCGATCGCGCCTTTGTCGAGCAACAGCCTGGCCCGCTCGAATTGCGCCCGCGCCAGAGTTTCGTCCGCTAGCGCCTGCTGGTAGTCGGAGAACGCCTGGGCCACGTCCGAACTCTGCACGCTCATCAGCAACTGGCCCTTGGCAACGGAGTCCCCGATCCGCGCGCGGATATCCACCACCCGGCCCGAGGCCAGGGAGATCACCGGGATATTCCGCGACACATCGGGGCTGACGACGCCGGTCGCCTTCAAATCCTGAGCGGAAACGCGCTCCCCGGCCACGGCGATCGGGAACTGCTCGGGATGGTCCACGCGCGCGACATTGCTGTCCGGAGCGGGTTCGATGGTCGCCTTCGGCGGCGCTTCCGCGGCCGCGTTCGCGCTGACTCTCCCGGTGCAGCCCGCGAGCGCGAACCCGAGCGCGGCGCACACACTCACCAACAGCACACGTTTCATGGGATCACCTCGCGGCCCACCGCC
Organism: Bryobacteraceae bacterium; assembly: GCA_035602665.1. GTDB lineage: Bacteria > Acidobacteriota > Terriglobia > Bryobacterales > Bryobacteraceae > DASWZN01. The sequence continues at coordinate 4,593 of DATNLV010000505.1, forward strand.
AGGTTGAGCTGATTGGCGGCACTCAGATACGCGCCAACCAGGTTGAGGTAACTCACTTGCACGCCCCGATAGTCCTGCTGCGCCTGAAGGAAATCGAGCAGCGACGCTCCCCCGCGCTGATACGAGAAGGTGATGGTTTCCCGGATCCGCGCCGCCTGCTCCAGATACTTGGTCTTGTACGGGCGCAGCAGCGCGACGTTACTCTCGAGCGTCGCGTAGGCCGAATCGACGTCGCTGAAAACCTGCGCCTCGGCCACGGTTCTCAGCCGCTGGTTGCGGTCGATGTCGAGCTGCGTGCGCAGCTTCTCTCCCTGGTTCCGGTCGAAGATGCGCAGAGGGATCGACACATTGATCCCGAAGTAGACGGGAATCGGCGGATTGCGCGCCATGTCAATTCCGAAGGTCGGATCGGTAGATCCGTTCGCCACCGCGAGCGTATGGTCGGTCTTGGCTTTGTCCACCGATTGCAGCGCGGCCTTCAGATCGGGCCTGGCGTCGAGCGCCGTCTTGCGAAACTCGTCGAGGACAAGGGCCTGATCCGCGAAATCGAACGGCCCCGTAACATCGAGTTTCTCGACAGGTGTCCGGTCGTTCAGCAATGTCAGTAACTGGATCTTCGCCGTCCGGACATTGACCTTCGCCGTCTCGACGTCGGATTCGTACTGCACGCGCTGTAATTCCAGGCGGTCCAGATCCACCTGCGCGATGTCGCCCGCCTTGTAGCGGTCCCGGCTAACTTCCAGCACCTTGTCGTAGTAACCCAGGTTGTCGTTCGCCAGCGCCAGAATCGCCTTGGCCTGGAGCGTCTGGACGAAAGCATTCCGCAGGGCGAACAGCAGGTTCCGTTCCTGATCGGCCAGCTGCGACTGCGCGATTGCCGTCGCCCCCTGCGCGCTCGTGCGCCGCAGTTCGCGCTTGCGCTCGCGCTCGTACAGGTAGCTCCCTGAGAAGAACGGAAACGCGAAGGCGAAGGGACGATAAGGATTTCCGGTGAACGGGTTGATCTGGTCGAGGCCGGCGGTGACCGTGGGGTTCGGGCGCAGATACGCCGTGATCTCATCGGCCTTCGATTCGTCGATGCCGATCCGCGCCGCCTGCAAGGTCGGATTGGCCGCTTCGAACTTATCGCGGACCTGCTGCCATGTGTACGCACTCTGCGCCCCAGCCGGCTGGTGCAGGCATGCAAGCAGGAGTACGGCAAGGCCGAGCCGGCGGAGAACGTGCGGCGATGCGATCAGGAGCACGAACAGGGCAGCAACGGGCGTCTCATTCAGGCGCTTCACTTTGTTCCTCCGGGCTCGATCCCTCTGCGGGCACAACCCGCCCTCGCGAGGGCGCGATAGTCTCTCCTCTTAGTTTATGAGTCCCGAGCGGGCGCCGGGTTACGTCCCGTCCGTAAAATGCGCGTATCTTTTGGCTATACCTTCCGGATCGCGAAAAAATGACTCGTGCGCGAGATTGCTTCGGTAGAATGGGGGCAGCAGAGGCGAGCGAATCCAGCCATGCCGCAGCCATCGCTTTCGGGCTTCCTGGGCGGGACCCGCTCCGCGTCATTGGGACGGGCCGCGTTGGCGATTGCCGTCATTGCGCTCGTGGATTGGCGCTTCGACGTCGACGTCTCGTTCGGCTTCCTGTATCTGTTCCCGATGCTGATGGTCGGCGCCCACCTCCGGCGTTGGCAGATCGCGGGCGTGGCGGCCCTCTGCACCGTCCTGAGTGAGGCCTTCGGTCCCCTCCACTGGGACGCGCAGCTCGGCGTGACGCGCTTGATCCTCACCTTCGCCGCCTTCTTCGGCGCCGGCATTTACGTCTTCGAAGTGGCGCGCAATCGCCGTCTGGCGGACCGCCACCTCGCCGACCTGGAGGAGCAGTCGGAACTGCGCCGCGAAGCCGAGGAGCAACTGCGCGTTCTGATCGAAAGCAGCCCCGCCGGCATCTTCACGCTGGATATGGACCGCAAGGTTCTGCTGGCGAACGAGGCCGCGCACCGTCTGGTCGGCCTCGATCAGGGCAAACTGGAAGGCCAGCCCATCGCGCGCTTCCTGCCGGCGCTGGCCAGCGTCCCTCTCAGCGAGCAGGTGTCCCTCTTTCGAACCACCATGGAGTGCCGCGGCCGCCGCCAGGATGGCGAAGTCTT
>DATNLV010000518.1:0-5585 GCA_035602665.1 Bryobacteraceae bacterium
CGGTAAGGTTGCCGGCGACCGCTTCGAGCAGGCCCGCCGAGTCAATGTACACCGCCTGCGACGGTGCGTAACCGGCGCCCCGCTGCGGCCGCATCGCGAGATCGGACAGTAAACCCACCACCGAGGACTCCGGTATCTGCGTGTCCTGCCCCGTGCCCCCCGTCCCGCCCGAACCCGAGGGCGACGGCGCCACCGCGACGCGAACGTCCTGCAAACCGAGCGGCGTCACACTAACCGGGACCACCCAGACTTCCCAAAACTGCGCCTTGGTGTCGCTGATGTACCGCACGGCGTAACTCGAGCCGCCCGTGTTCGGCGCCAGTTGTACCGCCAGAATGCCGTTGACGATCGGAACCGTCAGGTTGTTGTTTGCGATGTTCGACGAATCCGCGGCCTCGAAGCTCTTCCATTCGATCAGCACGAAACCGCTGAACGGAGTGCCGTCGGCATTGTAGAGAGTATCCTGTATGGTCGTCAGCGCAGGGTCAGCCCGCCCCACCGCGAGTCCGAACGTCATCGCCGCCACGAGGCGGAGTTTCCAGCCGCACGCGAACATCGTCAGCCTCCTCAATTCAAAAAAAGGGGCCCGGACCCGCCCAAGGCCCGAGCCCTAACGCCAATGCATCACCGGCTTCATTGTAAGGAGGCACCCAGCGGCTGCCCGGCCCCTGGAAAAGTGTAAGTGGAAGTCAGGAAACGGCTAATATTCCGCTCAATCGTGTCATCGGCCAGCCGCGGCACGGCGGAATGCCCGTGCTCCCAAGAGTCACGGCAGCCCGCAGGCCCCGGCACGCACGGCTGAGAGGATGTCCTCGGACCAGAGGGGCAATGGCCACCTCCGTCCGGGTTAGACGCGGAAGAGCGGCAAACGCCTTGCTGGTTCTTCGGCCCGTGCCGGGAAAGCCCGAGCTATTTCGCCTCGCCCCGCTTGGTGATCCGCTCGGCGTTCATATACGGCCGCAGCGCCTCGGGCACCACCACGCTGCCGTCGGGCTCCTGGTAATTCTCCAGGATCGCCACCCACGTGCGGCCGATCGCTAGTCCGCTGCCGTTCAGCGTGTGCAGGAATTCGGTCTTGCCCTTGGCCGGTTTCGCGCGAATCGCCGCCCGCCGCGCCTGGAAGGCCTCGTAATTCGAGCACGAGGAGATCTCCTTGTACTCGCCCAGCCCCGGCAGCCACACCTCCAGGTCGTAGGTCTTCGCCGCCCCAAACCCCATATCGCCCGTCGAAAGCACGATGCGCCGGAAGGGCAGCCCCAGCCGCTTCAGAATGTCCTCGGCGTCCTCGGTCAGCCCTTCCAGTTCCTGATAGCTCTGGTCGGGCCGCGCGAACTTCACCAGCTCCACCTTCTGGAACTGGTGCTGGCGGATGATGCCCCGCACGTCGCGCCCATAGGAGCCCGCCTCGCTGCGAAAACACGCCGTGAACGCGCATAGCCTGATGGGAAGCCGTTCCGCGTCGAGCGTTTCGTTGCGGTAGATGTTGGTCACCGGGACTTCCGCCGTGGGCGCCAGCCACAAGTCCGAGTTCTCGATCTTGAACAAATCCTCAGCGAATTTCGGCAACTGCCCTGTGCCGAAAAGGCTCGCCGAGTTGACCAGAAACGGTGGCAGAATTTCGGTGTACCCGTGCTCGCGCGTGTGGGTGTCGAGCATGAAGGCGGCCAGCGCCCGCTCGAGCTTCGCGCCCAGGCCCAAATAGATGGCGAACCTCGCCCGTGTGATCTTGGCAGCCCGCTCCAGGTCCAGAATGCCGAGCTCCGGCCCCAGATCCCAGTGCGCCTTGGGCGCAAAATCGAATTCCCGCGGAGTGCCCCAGCGCTGGATCTCGACGTTGGCCCCCGCCCCCGCGCCCACCGGGACCGACTCGTGCGGTAAGTTCGGGACGCTGGCCAGGGCTTCCCGGAATTCCTCGTCCAGCTTCGTCACCTGCTCGTCGAGCCCCGCGATCCGGTCACCCAGCTCGCGCATTTTCTGCTGCAATTCGGAAGTGTCGACCCCCTGCTTGCGCAGTTTGCCGACCTCAGTGCTCTCAGAATTGCGCAGCGCCTTCAGTTGCTCGGCCTCGGTCACGGCCGCCCGGCGGCGCGCGTCCAGCTCGCGGAACTCCTCCACATTCAGCGTGAAGTTGCGAGTCGCGAGTCGCGCGGCGACCGCGTCCAGGTTAGATCGAAAGAAGTTCAGATCGTGCACGGTTTGAAGTTACGATGATCGCATAACTCGCTCGTCGCTCGTCTTGCGCACCGTGGTGCATCCCCGTCGCGAAGCGCACGAGTCCCGCTCCGGATCAACGGGCCACGGGCCACGAGCCACGAGCCCCTTCGTATACACTTGTTCTGGGAGGAACCCTTCCCCATGGCCACGCGCACCAAAGCGCCGGTTACCGCCGACCTCGCCGTCCGTTATGGAGGCCTCGAACCCGAGGCCCTGATCCGAGCCTTCCGGGTGATGCACACCTCCCGCCGCCTGGACGACCGCGAGATCCTGCTCAAGCGCCAGAACCGCATCTTCTTCCAGATCAGCGGCGCCGGCCACGAGGCCGTTTCGGCCGCCGCGGGCACCGCCCTCCGCGCCGGCAAAGACTGGTTCTATCCCTACTACCGCGACCGGGCCATGTGCCTCGCGCTCGGCGTCACGCCCGCCGAGATGCTGCTCACCGCCGTGGGCGCCGGCGCCGACGTCGCTTCGGGCGGCCGCCAGATGCCGTCTCACTGGGGCGCGCCGCGCCTGAACATCGTCAGCCAGTCCTCGCCCACCGGCACTCAGTTCCTGCAAGCCATCGGATGCGCCGAAGCGAGCCGCCACCTCGATCCGTCCGGCGATGCCGTCACCCTGGTCACCTCCGGGGATGGCGCCACCAGCGAGGGCGAGTTCTGGGAGGCCCTGAACGCCGCCTGCCTCGATCGCCTGCCGGTCGTGTTCCTGATCGAGAACAACGGCTTCGCCATCTCGGTTCCCCTCGAAAAGCAGACCGCGGGCGGCAACATCGCCCGGCTCGTTTCGGGCTTCCCGGGCCTGTCCATCCAGGAAGTGGATGGCTGCGATTTCGTCGCCTCCTACCAGGCCGTGCAGCGGGCCGCCGACTACGTCCGTTCCGGCCAAGGTCCCGCGTTGGTGCACGCCACCTGCATCCGGCCTTACTCGCACTCGCTCTCCGACGAGGAAAAGCTGTACAAGACCGGCGAGGAGCGGGCCGCCGAGGCCGCGCGCGACCCCATCGTCAAGTTCCCCGAGTGGCTGGTCGAAGAGGGCGTTCTCGATCGCTACGCTTTGCAGAATCTGGTTCACGACATCGACCTCGAAGTTCAAGCCGCTACCGACGCCGCTCTGGTCGCCGCCCCGCCGCCCGCCGGCTCCGCCCTCCTGCATCTCTATTCGGACCAGGTCGACCCGTGCTCCGCCGCTTTCGCCACGCAGCCGCAGTTCGCCGGCGATCCGCGCACCATGGTGGACGAGATTAACCTCACGCTGGCCGAGGAGATGCGCCGCAACCCGAAGATCGTGATCTTCGGCGAGGACGTCGCCGATTGCAGCCGCGAAGATCACCTCCCCAAGCTCAAAGGGAAGGGCGGCGTTTTCAAGGCCACTCACGGCCTGCAGAGGAAATTCGGCTCCGAACGCGTCTTCAACACTCCGCTCGCCGAAGCCGCCATCGCCGGACGCGCCATCGGCATGGCCACGCGCGGGATGAAGCCGGTGGCGGAAATTCAGTTCTTCGACTACATCTGGCCGGCCATGATGCAGATCCGCGATGAGCTCGCCAGTATGCGCTGGCGCTCAAACGGCGGCTTCGCGTGTCCGGCCGTGCTGCGCGTCGCAATCGGCGGCTACCTCAGCGGCGGCGCGGTGTATCACAGCCAGTGCGGCGAGGTCGAGTTCACGCATATCCCCGGACTGCGCGTCGTGTTCCCGTCGAACGCCCTCGACGCCTGCGGCCTGCTTCGCACCGCGCTGCGCGTCGACGACCCGGTCCTGTTCCTCGAGCACAAGCGCCTGTACCGCGAACCGTACAACCGTTCGGCGCATCCCGGCCCTGACTTTCTGATTCCGTTCGGCCAAGCCAGCGTGGTCAAGGGAGGCCGCAGCCTCACCATCGTCACCTACGGAGCGCTGGTCCAGAAATCGCTACTGGCCGCCATCGAGATCGAGAAGCGCGATTCGTCGGTAAGTGTCGAGATCCTCGACCTGCGCACGCTCGCGCCGTACGATTGGGAAGCTATCCGCCGCAGCGTGGAGAAGACCAGCCGGGTCCTGATCGCCCACGAGGACTGCCTCTCCTGGGGATACGGCGCCGAGATCGCGGCGCGCATTGCATCCGAGTTGTTCGACGGCCTGGACGCTCCCATCGGCCGCGTCGGCGCGCTCGACACTTGGGTCGGTTACCATCCGCAGCTCGAAGCCGAGATCCTGCCCCAGGTGGACACCATAGTCCGCGAAGCCGAAAAAGTGCTGTCTTATTGAAGTGGGGCAGGACTCCAGTCCTGCAAGCGGGTCTCCAGACCCGCCGAGCTGTGCTGCGTCCTGATCGTGGACGTTCGGGCGCGCAGGCGCGGCGCCGATCTCGCACGCCGCCGCCCTCAGCTTTGCGTCTTGTGGAACACGAAAAAGAACACCGCCACGCTCAAGGCGCCAAACGCATAGATGAGCGCTGGGAACAGGGTAACCGGGGGGATCAGTCCTTGCGCAACGCCCACAACGGTGCGAACCAAGTGGAAGGTCAGAACCGCCGTTACCAGGATAGTGCCGATCAACGCCAACAGTGCCGCACTCTTGAGGTTCATGCCCGGATTATGAAGGATGCCCGGGCGCTCCGCAAGCCGGGGCGGCTTCAGTGGCTCCCCGAGTCGGGATCGGGCAGAAGCGTGCCATCGCCCTTGAGACAGTGGACGTTGTACGACTTAACGATGATCACCAACGGCACGTCAAATCCGCCACAGCCTCCAGCGCCGCAGTCCTTGTCGAGTTCGGGTAGCTTGACAATCCGCCCGTATACGGCAGCCCACTCGTTTGGCACCTTAACTACTGAGCCGCTACTTTTCAAGACGTTACCTTTCACCTCAAACCGTGGCTCCTCGTGAGAGCCAAGTCTCGTGGTCTTACGAACAGCCGCTAGCTTCGCAGCCACATCAGCGTGTTGGAGGACGGGTCTGTCGCTCGGTGGCTTTGGCATTCCTTCTTCCCAGTCAGACCAGATCTGGATCTTGTTTGACCAGACGTGTCCCCAAGTTTTAACCGGATGTTCGCAGCGTCCTTGAGCCAGGAATTCATAGTGGTCGGTGATACTGACGCTGCTTTCCATGCGTCCGACGACAGCAACGACGGTGTCGGCATACTGGCCCAGGTTGCCGAGCACCTCGCAAACGGTCAACACCTTCGCTGGACTGGCGGCTACGGACTGTCCAGGCGTCACGGCGGGTAGTGCCACGAATACGGCCAGAACCCTCCAGAACACACTTCGCATTCAGCCGCTATGCTACAACTTTTCTATATCAGAGCTAACTGCTCCGATGTCGGCTCCGCTCAACAATACCAGGGTTCGTTGAGGAAGGGGATGGCGGCGCGGGGGAGGAGATCGAAGTTGTCGG
>DATNLV010000536.1:0-3164 GCA_035602665.1 Bryobacteraceae bacterium
CCCCGATTGCTGAGCTGGCAGAAAGGGCCACGGCGCGCGTCTCCTTCTTCGTGCCCGACGGACTGAAGGCGCCGGACATGCTGCTCCGCGTTTCCGCCGGTGGGGGGAACGTGTGGTGGATGGGCGATCTGTTCTCGAACAGCGCGGCAGGGGATCAAGTCTGGTGGTTGCGCTTGCTCGCTCCCCTCTTCGGCAGCGGCTTGGGCTATCGGCGCAACTCCAAGCCAGGAGTCGTTTACGTCAAGGATCAGGGGACGTGGCTGCGATCCATTGGCGGGGCCATCGCCGCACATTCGCCCTCGGTGGTGGTGCCCGCCCATGGCGATCCGGTCGTGGACGATACCGCCAGCAGAACGCAGGCGCTGGTGAACGCCGCACGATGAAGGGTGAAAGCATGGCGATGAAAACGTACTCGTGAAGGTGCCATTGCGGCGCAGTCCGTTACCAGGTTGACGTCGATCTCACCCAAGGCACCAATCGGTGCAACTGCTCCCTTTGCTAGAAGGCTCGCGCGTGGTTCGTCCTCATCAAGCCGGACCAACTGCGCTTGCTCGCTGGGGCTGAGGCGCAGACGGAGTACCAGTGGATGCCACCCGGTTGCGCCGGTTCCTTCCTCCACTACCAATTCTGCAAGACCTGCGGGGTCCGCACCTTCGGTCGGGGCGGAGAGGCCAGCCACGAAGGCGCCTTTCTCTTCGTCAATGTCGCCGCGTTCGATGTCGATGCCAGACAAGATCCTTCGGTCCTCTCTCTGGGTTGTGCCCGAGGCGATGCACAGTCCGATCTTTCTGTCGCAGAGCTTTTGGAGCGGAGGCGATGCGGTTCCTCGCGGCATGATCCGCGCAAGGACGAGAGACGCTCACCGTTGGCCCTCGGCGATACGCGCCTGGAGCAGCTTCCGAACCAAAGCAGCGGGCAGCGGCTTGTCGGGATTGAAGTGCAGGGCGCTCTTGGTGCTGCTGTAGCCTTCGAGGTCGCCCGCGAGCGTATTCAGTGTCGTTCCGCTGAACGGGTAATAGGAGCAGCCCTTCGAGGTAACCTGAAAGCCGGCGATGATCCGTCTCTGGTAGCGGAACGCCGGAATGCCGTAGCTGAAGCACTCCTCGACCTCTGGGACGATGGAACGAATCGTCTTGCGAAGCTTCTGAAGCGGGGCGCGGCTGCTCGGGCTCGCGCCCGCGCGAGGTGGTCGTCGATTGCGACGTCGCTCGCATCCGTTCCGCCAGTTTCGGTGGGATGGGACGACAGGCGCACCGCTTCTGGTGCTCACGACCAAGCAATCCGCTCTTCCAGCGACGCGCCTTTCCGCAAGACGTGCTTCTGGTGCCATTCCACGTTCACGTTTCCGCCTCGGCTCGCAGCTCCTGATGTCCTCGACCCATCTGCTTCCGGGTGGGCGCGATGAAGTCCGTCGCGCACCCGGAAGGTCGACTACTTGCAAGAGGAGGTTCGGGGTCCTCAAGGAGACCCTAGCGACAGCGACCGGCAAGACCCGGATCGCTTTTACCGCGGAGCATCGCCGCCCGTCTTGCGCTCAAAGGCAAGCAGTTGACCGCGGAGGGACGCAGGTCCTGCTGCCCGATCGTGCGGCCCGAGACGATCCTCGCCTGGTTTCGCAGGAAGCCTCCGCTTTCAATCCCAAAGTGCGTGAGATGAGCCGCACGAACCATGGTGCCCACACGCGCGCATTCGGCGGTTGACATCCGTTGTAATTGACGCGGACCGTTCGGGGGCAGAGCCTTGTCACCCGAAGAGACGCGATGGCGTGATGGATCACCCCGCAACCCCAGCGACCAGTCACGACGCCAACGGGCACGACCGCGCGAGCTGCTATGGGCCGACGCCGGCCGACCCCATCGACCTCGAGACGCTCATCAAGCGAGAGCGCGCGGCGCTGCAGCGGCGGCGTGAGCGGCTCGGCACCGCCGGGTCGCGCGAGGGCGGGGACGGTCTGTTCGGCATCGCCCTTTCGGGTGGCGGCATTCGGTCGGCAACCGTGAGTCTCGGGTTTCTCGAAGTCTTGAACCGAGCGGGTATTTTCCGATCCGCAGACTATCTATCGACGGTGTCAGGTGGGGGATACCTTGGCGGTTACGTTCAAGCGGCACTCCGGTATCACGGGGAGACGAGCCAGGATCCATACTCAGGTCTTTTTTCTCCAGCGGTGCAGGACCAGCTGATGGCGGGTCGGCACTATCTTGCGCCCGGATCGGGCCTTGCCGGCCGATTCCGTCTGCTCTGCTTCCTGGCGGCGATCGTCACCAGCCTGGCGCTGAACCTGATCTGGATGGTGGCGCTGCTTGTCTTCATCGGGGCCTCGGTCAACCTCGTCTGGTGCCATGTTCCCGATGGCGTTGGTGGTGCTCTCTGGTCAGCACTCGCTTCAACAACCATCGCCGTTCTGACGTGGCACTTCGCCGGGCACCGACTGCGACCCGCGCTTTGGTCGGCCAGCGTGCTGAACCGCCTCGAGGCGATCCTCTTGGGTGCCGCCGCCCTCCTCGCGACGCGCCCGCTCGCCTCCTGGGCCGAGGCATTTCCAGCGTGGATGGGCGGCCAGCTTTCGCGTGCGCTTCCCACGGCGCTGGTTCCCCGATTTCTCTCCCAGATCCCGCATACGATCGCGCCGTGGGCGATGGTGGGCGCGAGCCTGCTCGCATTCGTGGTCGTTGGCTTTCTCGCGAACCCAAATCTCCTCACGGTGCACGTTTTCTATCGATCCCGCCTGACGAAGGCGTATCTGGCGATCGTCTCGAGTCGCGCCAAGCACCTGCGACTTAAGGACCTCGCATCGGCTGACGGCTGGACGTTCGGTCCTTATCCGCTCATTAATGGGTGTGTCAACCTCCTGCGCGACCCCCGGCTGGCCGGCGACCGCGCTAGCGACCACTTTCTCTTCTCTCCACTCTACTGTGGCAGTCGCTTGACCGGCTACCGCCCCACTGCCAAAGGCGCTTACGCTGCGATCGACTTGGCAACGGCGATTACAGCCTCTGGCGCGGCGGTCAACCCCAGCATGGGGACCATGACCAACTCTGCGCTCGCGCTCCTGTTGTCTATTCTCAACCTGCGGCTCGGTTACTGGGCCCGGCATCGCCAGGACGCACGGTGGTGGCCGACGTTCTGGCCGTGGTACTTGCTCGGCGAGGCCATTCAGCGTTCCG
>DATNLV010000544.1:0-7778 GCA_035602665.1 Bryobacteraceae bacterium
TCGCAGCCGGCATCGCCAGTATGGTCCTGTTCGGCCGGGCGACCAGCGCGGAGGGGATCGCGGCGAAGCTCACGGGCATCGCCCAGCACGCTACGGACGTACGCGTCGCGTTCCTGCTCGGCCTGCTCAGCTCGTTCGCCGCCCTGGTGCTGGCAGTGACTCTCTACGCGATCACGCGCGAGCAGGATCCCGATCTCGCCATGCTGGCGCTTACTTGCCGTGTCGCGGAGGGCGTGATTAGCGCTGGCATACCAACGGTGCTGGGAGTGCTCTGGCTCGCGACGGACACCGGAGCAAACGCACCGGACGTCGGGGCCGCGCACGCGCTCGGCGCGTTCCTTCTCAAGGTTGGGGGGTGGCAGTCGCTCTGCAGCGCAACCTTCTTCGCCGTGGGCAGCACGCTCTTCTCCTGGCTCCTCCTGCGTGGCCGCATGATTCCTGTCCCGCTAGCCTGGCTGGGCGTCGCCGCCTCGCTCCTGATCGCGGTGGGCGTTCCCCTGCAACTCGCAGGATTCGTCAGCGGCCTGGTCACCTCGCTCATGTGGCTGCCAATGCTGGCGTTCGAGGTGCCACTTTCGCTGTGGCTACTCATCAAGGGCGTCGCGCTGCCGGCGCGGATGCCTATCTCAATACCCCATTCATGATGTTGCGAAAACGGGTGCGGCTGATCTGATGATCGGCCAGCAGCCTACCTTTGTAGATCACTGCAAACACCGCATACGGTGATGGCGCGTTTTGGGCATCGCTCCAGGACTCGAGCTCGATCATCTTGGGCTTGATGTAAAATTCCTCTTTCGCGGTCTGTGCGATTTCGGCGGCGGACTTCGCGATATACGGACATTGGTCCGATCGGATGATGGTCAGGCCCCGGCCGAATCGGGCGACCTTCTCTTCGTACCCGCCCTTGAAGGTCGGATCGGCCGCGCCTCCCTTGAACTTGCGAACCAGTAACTGACAATCCGGGGCTGCGGTATCCGCAACCTTGAATCCGTTTGCCACGAACAGAGTCCGGCCGGCCATCCAGGGACCATCCCGCGTCATCGCGGCCACGCCGTTCATGCCCGCCGCCCTGGCATCGTTGAGGCAGGCTTCAATCATCGCGCTTCCCCACCCCTTGCCCTGACACTGCCGCGACTGGTTCCACACGCAGTGAATGAACATGTAGCCGGCGGCGTTCACGCCGCGCCACGCGAATTCACCCGGAAGATATTCGATATAGCCGCACCGCTTGCCATCCGGGCCGACAAGCTGTTTCGCTCTCAGCCCCAGACTGCATTGCGCCTTCAGCCAGCATCGTTTCGACAGGAGGCCTGGGTGAGCCGGATCCTTGATCCCGCAGCATGGCGCCTCATCGATGTTGTCTCGACCGATATCGATCAGGACGGGTCTGGCTGTCATGCTACATCCCGATCCGGAAGGCCGCCATGAGCGGTCACGTCACTCGCAGCGGCTAGACGAAAGACCGCCCACAGATGGCAGTCCGCGTGGTGTTCGGCCGGGTGCAGCGAGCGTAGCTTGTGCTGCACTTCGACGGCCCGTCCAAAGTCGGTGAGCAGACCGACGCGCGAGAGTTCGGAGTTGGCAAACACGTCAGGGAATCCACCGCAGTTTGTCAATGCGCTTATGCAGCAGTCGCGATCGACAAGGTCGTACCCAAGGAAACGAAGATCCGCAAACGAGGGCGCCTCCGGCTCGCGGGTGGGATTGCGAAATACGCAAAGTACGTTCTTCGTCTCGATTTCCGCAACTTGCGTCATCAGGAAATCAAAGTCCACGAAGAATTGGAGCATGAAGTCCTCGTTCACGATATGCGGCCAGTACTCGTCCTTTATCTCCCGCAGGAGCGTTGGGCAGAGCAACCCGTCAAGGGACACAACTTCGTCAAGCTGTTTAAGCCCTGACCATTCGATGTACTTGTCCCACTTCTCTCCGTCCGCTGGCGTGAACGGCTCAGTGGCAATGAACCATGGCGTCATCGGCAGCCCTACATCCCGATTCGGAAAGCCGCCATCTCCGTTTCATTGCGCACCAGCAGTATGCCGTCGGAAATGGCCGGGTTGTTCCACGTCTTGCCGCTCAGTGCGGTGAACCGGCTCACTTCCTGGAACCGGTCCGGAGCCGCTCGCACCAGCACCACGTCGCCGTCTTCGGTCAGCACGATGAGATGCGCGGAGGCGAGCAGAAGCTGGCCGTAGCCGTAGCGGCCGCCCTTCCACTTCAGGTCGCCTGTCGCGACATCGATGCACGCCAGGATGCCTTCGTCGAGGCCGTACATGTAACCCTCGTACAGCACGGGGGCGTTGAACTTGTTCTTCATGCGAAGGTTGGCCCAGACCTTCCGGGCCTCGAAACCGTCTCCGCGCGGAACGAGTTCCAGAACGATCGCGCCATGGCCGTAACCGGAGGACACGTAAACACGATTGGGTCCCACCACCATCGGCTCCGTGCAGTTGATGCCCATGTGCGTGACCCACGGAGACTCCCACAGCAGCTTGCCGTCTTCGACCGTGAGACCCACGACGCGTGAGGCGGTCACAACCAGCAGTTGGCGGCGCCCGGCAACCGTGACCACAACCGCCGACGCATAGGAGGCCTGGTCGTCGAGTGAACTCCAGACGCGTTGGCCGGAGAGCTTGTCGTACGCGACCACGGAATGGCCGCCCGGGCCGCCGGGTGTGACGATCACCTTGCCGTCCACGATGAGCGGCGAGCCCGCCATGCCCCATTGCAGGTTGCGCGCGCCATTATCCGCGAGGATGTTTTTGTTCCAGACCACCTTGCCCGTGGCGGCTTCGAGGCAGCGCAGCTCGCCCGTGGCGCCCAGGGCGTAAACCCGCCCGTCGTCCCACACCGGAGTCGACCGCGGTCCGTCGCCGCCCATGGCCTCGCGAAACGCGGCTGGCCACGCGTTGGTCCAGCGCTCACTCCCGGAGACGATGTCGTAGGCGGCCACCACCTCATTCCCGCGGCGCTGTTCGATGGTGAACGCGAGTCCGTTGGCCGCGGTGAAGGACGCGTAGCCGCCGCCGACCGGCTGCTTCCAGACCCGCGGCAGCCCGGCGGCCGGCCATGTGGTCAGAATGGAAGCCTGGTCGTAATGGCCCAGCCGGTTCGGTCCCCGATAGTCGGTCCAGTAAGTAGAGCCGGTGGCCGGCGGCAAAGCTTTCTGAGCGGCGCGGCTTTCTTCGAGGATTCGATAGCGCCGCTCCCCGCCTCCGAAATAGAAGATGGGATGCACTCCGCCCGAGAGTTCCATTTGCAGGCCATAGAAAAGGAACAGGTGGGCGATGCCTGCCGCCACAATGGGAAGCGAAACCAGGGCCCTCTTCAGGACCGAAAGGCTCTTCCGCAGCCAGAGAAGGGCTAGTCCCACCGGAGGCAGAATCAGCGCGGCCGCGAGTATGACGAGGGGCTTCTGGTAGAAAGGCATGCTCTGGCTATTGTAGTTGATCACGCGCACCCGGACGCCGCCGGTGTATGCTCTTGGTTGCTACTCAGGAGGCTTATGAAACTCAACCCGGTGGCGGCCCTGTTGCTCGCCGCGACGGCTTTGGCCGCGGCTCCGATGCCCCGGCTCGTGAAAGGCAGTGGCGGCTTTCAGTTCCTCGTTGACGACCGGCCTTTTCTCATTCTGGGGATCCAAACCGGCAACTCCAGCGGATTTCCCGGCGAGCTGGAACGAACCTGGCCGTTGGCCAAGCGCATCCACGTCAACACCGTGCAGATTCCGATTCAATGGCAAACCGTGGAACCCGAGGAAGGGCGCTTCGACTTCACGGGCGTCGATGGCCTGGTGGCCGGGGCCAGGGCCAACGGACTGCGCCTGATTCTGGCCTGGTTCGGCGGCTTCAAGAACGCCGCCATGCACTACGCGCCGGCATGGGTGAAGGAAGACGTCAAGAAATATCCGCGCATGATCGACCAGACCGGCAGTCCCATCCGCGCCTTGGCCACGCACGTCGAAGCAACCCAGGCCGCCGACGCGCGCGCCTTTGCCGCCTTCATGCGCCATCTCAAAGAGATTGACGGCGAGCAGCACACCGTCATCGCCATCCAGGTGGAGAACGAAGCGGGCGTATTGGGCACCGACCGCGACCACTCCGAGAGCGCCAACGCGCTGTTCGCCCAACCGGCGCCGGCGGCGGCCGTGAAGGCCTTCGGCAAGGCCAACGGCGGCACGTGGAGCGAAGTGTTCGGCGCGTACGCCAGCGAGACTTTCGCCGCCTGGTACCAGGCTCAGTATCTCAGCCGGGTGGCCGCGGCCGGCAAGCGCGAGTCCCCGTTGCCGATGTTCCTGAACGTCTGGACCGACATCCAGGACGGCTTCTACGACCCGGGCGTTTCGCACCCCAGCGGCGGCGCGACGACGCGTATGCTGCCCCTCTACAAGGCGATCGTGCCGGACATCGACTGGATCTCGCCCGACATTTACAAGCAGAGCTACGTTCAATACATCCAGGAGGCCACACCCTACAGCCGGCCCGACAACCCGCTATTGATTCCCGAGACCGGCCACGACCTGGGCTTCTGCCGGCGGATGTTCTATGCTCTCGGCGACCTGCAGGGCATCGGCGTGTCCGCGTTCGGCGTCGAGGGCTCGGGTGAAGGCGGCAACTCCACAATTCCCGAAGGCCTGAGCGACCTGGCCGCCACTTACCGCGTCCTCGGCGCCGCCACGCCGCTGCTGGCCGAGGCGAAGAAGTACGGCAAGCTGCGTTCGGTGGTGGAGGAACAGGGCATCGCCACGCTGGTCGTGGATTTTGGCGAGTACGAGGCCATGGCCCAGTTCGGCCCGTCGAACTGGGGCTACGGCGGCGCGCGGGCGGCGGGAACTCCGCATACCAGCGGGCGCGCGCTCATCGGGCAGATCGGGCCCCAGGAGTTCGTCGTGGCTGGCTTCGACACCACGGTAAACTTCCGGCCCAGGTTCGGCTCCGCGGCGCCGCGCGCCGACTTCGTCAGCGTCGAAGAGGGCGCCTACGAAAACGGAGTCTGGAAGCCCCGCCGCCAGTTGAGCGGCGACGAGATCTTCTTCGGTCTGCGCTTGCCGGCGGAAGGAGCCGTCGTCAAGCTGAAGTTGATGAAATACTGAGCGGGCCCGGAGCATCCTAGTCCGGCGGCCTGACGCGCGATACGCCGATGCAATCGAAAAACCTCTGTTCAACGGTCTGCAGAAGCTCAGGCCTTCCGTGCTTCATGTCTCGAAAGGCGGCCCAGAATCGGAAGGTCCGCGTTCGCCGAAACGGCCGGAACACCACGCCCAACGGGTTGAATTCTCGACGGCCGCCAAAAAATCGAAAAGCTAAGCTTCCCAGTGAAACACCCCACCGATTTCTCTCCGACCAGTTCAGCACAACCGCCCGCCGGCCAAGGTACGGTAGAAACCGTTGCTCGATATATGCCTGCCATACAGGGCTGTCGGAATAGACGAACAGTACGTCGCGACCACGCGTGTTCCACCAAAGCCAAATCGCCAGGTGGAGGCAGAGCCACAAAAGCGCCCAAGACACCAGAGCTACCAACGCAAAAGGAACTGCCAGTGCGACGACCACTGGCGCAAACAAACCCTGCCACCATCGTTGCTCACGGTTCCTCGCCATCGCGTTCATCATAGCGCCAACTACTCCGATCGCAGCACCACGAGCACCGACGATCGCAGCGTTGCGGCAGAATTAGCGCGGCGGTTTGTATGTGGCGGAGGCGTGGACTTGGCGGCCCACCTAGCGCGCTTTTCGGGCCGGCCGCGGTCTAGCCGTCTGCTCCTCTTCCATCGCCCGGCTCAGCAAGGTTTTGATCACCGCTTGCCTGCTGATGTTAAGCCGGGCAGCCCGCTGATCGAGTTGACGCAACATTCCTGGTGTCAGATCCACGTTCACGCGGCGGACGGGCCTGACCACGGTGAACTTGTTGGTGAAGTAAGCGGAAACATCTTCACCTCGCGACGCCTTCTCCGCAATCTCGTCGGCGGAAATCCGTGTTCTAGATGTTTTCGGCATAGTTCTGCTGCTCCTCTTTGGTGGCCTGCCACGCCGTTACCAGATGGGTATACTCGCCTTCCTCATCGCTCCGGATCTCGAAGATCACTGAGCAGAGGCGCCCGCGGCACCAGCCGATTGCACGGAACTGTTGAGGATCGTCGCTTTTCTGGTCAACGACGTACACCTGATCGAAGATTTCCTGGGCTTCCTTCAGGCTAACGCCGTGCTGTCGTTTGACAGCCATACTAGCACCCCAGAAGCCGACGCACGCTACTCCGATCGCAGCCCTTCGAGCAGCGACGACCGCAACGTTGCCACGGTAGCAATGAGCGAGGCCGCGGCGCCGGTCGCGAGCACCAGGCCCAGCAGCGCCCCGAGCGATGCCGTGGGCAAATGACCTCCGCGAAGGTACACGGCCGGGGCCACGGCCACCGCCGCGCATCCGACGCCTACGGCCAGCCCGATCACGAGCAGGCTCGCGTTCTCCGCCAGCACCATCACCGCAAGATCGCGCGCGCGATAGCCGACGGCTCTGAGCAGGGCCAGTTCCCTTCTCCGCTCCAGCACGTTCCGCAGCAGCACGGCCGCGAGGCCAACCGTGCCCAGCACCAGCCCCAGGCCGCCGAGCGCGCGGAACGTCGCCAGGTACGTGTTCTCCACCCTGTGAAACGCCGCCAGGCGCGCCGCGGCCGGTTGAACGTCGAATCCATAATCGGAGAGAGAGTCCTCGAGCGTCCGCGTCACCGCCTCCTCCGTCCCGGCGGGCACGCTCAGCAGGAAGAAGCCGTAGCCCTCGGAATCCGGGAACAGCCGCAGGAAGTTCTGCTCGGAAATGATCAGCTCGCTCTGAAAGAGGCTGTCGTCGAGCGCGGCCACGATGCGGTAACGAACCCCGCCCGCCTCGAATTCCTCGCCCAGCTTTCGATAAAGAGAGTACGTCATGGAATTTCGATCCGCGATCGCCGGGACAGCGCCTCCAGGCAGGTGCGACGCGAGCAGCGGCCACGGATTGCCGGAGCTGCTGAGGAACTCCGCGGGAGGCGCAACGACGCGCGGATTTCGCGGCTGGTAGAGGTTGAGGCAACTGGCGTCGTCCCCGGGCCGGACACGAAAGGGAACGAACCGGATGCCGTCGATGGCCGGCAGATTCTGGGCGACAAGCGGCAGGGCGGCGTCGGCGATCAGTGCGTACCCGCCTGTTCCCGCGGAGGAACCGTCGCGCCGGAATGCGTCGAGCGAGACAATCACGAAAGTCGCCGAAGCGATCAGCGCGATGCACAGGATGCTGCGTCCGGGGCGGTACGCAAGGCTGCGCAGCCCAAGAGTGAACGGCCCGCGGATGGCAACCGAGCCCGGCGCGTGCAAGCGCACCGACGCAAAGAGCAGGGCGGCGATGAGCAGCAGGGCGCCCGCACCGAAGAAAGCGGCCGCCTGGTCCAGTTTGCCGGCGAGAGACGCGCCTACCAGACCCGCCGCCATCAGGGCGCAAACCGCCGCGGAGTGCCCCCGCCATCGCCCGTTCCGAGACCGTTGACCGCCCGTCAGCAAACGTCGCGGCGTCTCAGGCTCGAGGCCGCGCAGAGTCCATGCCACCGAAGCCAACCCCGCGAGCACGCCTGCCCCAAACGCGGCGCCGAGCGTTGGCAGCGACGCATGGAGCGAGAGCAGCCTCGTCCCGACTGCGTCAAACCACCACGTGCGCAGCCCCAGCAAAATGAGAGCGCCGTACGCCAGAGCAGCCGCGGCGCCGGTGGCGGCGCCGGCGGTGGCCAGCGCTGCGCCTTCGAGCAGAAAAATCGT
>DATNLV010000548.1:0-3529 GCA_035602665.1 Bryobacteraceae bacterium
TCGACGCGGCAGGCTGAAGCCTGCGCCACAAAGACAGCCAGTCTACTTCACGCCCGCGGCCAGCTTCGCCGTGAGTGCCAGCGCATCCGCGCCTTGCGCGAGGCCCGTGAATCCTCCGATCATGCGGCCCTTGCGAAAGAAGCAGAGCCGGCCGAGATACTTGTCGGTAGCCTCGAAGCCGTCGTCGGCAACCTTCACCGGCGCCGTCCCGCCAATGCGCGCGCGCAGCTTGTTCATGACTTCGGCGGCGGACTCGGGCGTTGTCTCCCGCACCAGGAACGCCTTGCCGTCGGCGTACTCCGCGACGTAGCCGCGCTTGAGCGCCCCGATGCCGAGCACGCTCTCGGGCACCATCCGCACCGAACCGGGAACCAGCTTCTCTTGCGGAAACCAGGTGAGGGCCTCCGGCGGCTCGCTGGTCCCAGGAATGCGCTTCTCCATCGCGCGAATAAACTGGCGCAGCACCTCGGGCTGTTCTTTCGAACTGCCGATCTCGACGAAGTACTTGTCCTTGACCAGAATCGCCCGACGCGGAACGATCTGCGCCTCGGTGCCGATCTTCTCCACCGGCACGCGCGGGTCGCGGTTGGAGGCGAACATGCCGTAGGCCCACTCGGCATTCTCCATTTCCGAGACGTCGAGGATCAGCGTGTCCTCACCAGACTGGCAATTGACGCCGCGCATCTGAACGAAGTGGTAAAGCAGGTAGCCTTCGGCGTTGCCGTCCATGTACTCGAACAGATTGTCGGCGGTGAAGCTTCGCGCCTCGCCCTGCCCGGTCCATCCCGCAAGCAGCCCGCAGTCGGGTGCCTGGGCGAAGCTCGCGGTCGCGGCCGCCAGCAACAGCGCCAAGAGCCGCATCAGCCGAAAAGCTCCTGCGCGCGCGAGATCCGCTTGGCCACGTGAACGCCGTGGGGGCATTGCACCGTGCAGGAAGAACAGTCGCCGCAGCGAACGGAGGTGACGTCCCCGGGCAACTCGCGGTATCGCTCGCGGCCCAGGGCAAACTGGCCGTAGCCATCGGCGTAGGTGACAATGCGCAGCAGGTCGGAGACCGGCAGTCCCTTCCGGCAGGTGCCGGCACACAGGCTGCACATGCGGCAGTAGACCGGGCTGATCCGTTCCAGATGCGCCGCCAGCGTCTTGTCGTCCTCCGGGCTGAACTTCGCCGGCATGCACTTGAAGTTGTCTTCGAACTGGTCCGCGTCGGTCATGCTGGGGATGGTGGTGCCGATATCCGGGTTCTTCAGGACCCACCGCAGCGCCGCGGCCATCGCGCCCTCGCGCTTCAGAATGGCGCCGTTCGGGTCGCCTTCCTTGAGGCGGCGGAACCCGCCGGCCATCACCTTCATGGCCACCACGCCCACGCCGGCCGCCTTGGCTTTCGCCACCAGCTCGTCCAACGTGCTACCCATCGCGAAGTTGTACGAGATGAGGATGACGTCGATCTTGCCCGACTGGATGGCGGCGGGAATGACCTCGCTGTGACCGCTGTGCATGCTGACGCCGGCGAACCGGATCTTGCCGGCCTGCTTGGCGATCTGCTGCGCCTCGAGCAGGTCGTCGGTGAGCTGCGCGGCGGTCTGTTTGCCGTGGAGATACCAGATATCGACGTGGTCGGTTCCGAGCTCTTTGAGGCTGGTGTCGAGGTGCGCCAAAGCGCCGGCCTTGTCCTGCGCTCCGGTCTTGGTGGAGAGGTAGATCTGTTGGCGCTTGCCCTTCAGCGCCGCACCCACCATGCGCTCGTTATTGCCGCTCTGGTACACTCGCGCGGTGTCGAAATAGTTGATCCCTGCATCGGCGGCGCGCGCGATCACGCTCGCATCGGAGGTGATCATGCAGCCGAAGCCGACGCTGGTGACCTTGAGGCCGGTCTTACCGAGCGTGCGGTAGGTGAGCTTGTCCGTCGCCACCGGGGCCGCGGACTGAGAGGCCGGCGTTCTGCCGGGCCTCGGAAGCGCCAGGCCGGCTGCGGGGAGCACGAGGCCGCTGGCAAGAAAACTGCGTCGGGATGACTTCATCTGGCTACCTCTCGTTCCATGATTGAAACAGTTCGTTATTGGGATATAATCGGACTCGGAATTCATATTGTAGGCCAGGAGTTCCCCGATGTCAGCCTTTTCTCGGCGTAATTTTCTTCATGTAGCCGCGGGTGCCGGCGTGGTCGCAGGCACCTTCGGACGGGGGCTCGGCCCCATCGCTTTTGCGCAACAATTGCCGGCGCCGCCCGGCCTGCCCGAGCCCGTCATCCCGATCGCCAGGCGCGCGACGGTGTCCCTGGTGAAGGGAGAGAGCCGCCGCAAGAACATCACGGAGGCCCTGGTTCGCATCGACGCCGAGATCGCGCCGCTGCTGGCGCGGAAGAAGTACGTCGTCATCAAGCCGAATAACGTCTCGGCCAACAACCAGCTTGCGTGCACGCACGTGGACGCGGTCGAAGGGATTCTCGACTACCTGGAGCCGCGCTTTAAGGGGCCGGTGGTCATCGCCGAGTCCTCCGCCGGCGACACGCTGTGGGGCTACGACGCGCTCAAATACTCGCGCCTGCCCGGCGAGCGGAAATCGCAACAGATCCAGTTGGTGGACTTGAACCGGGAGGCGAAATACGAGCCTCAGCCGCTGCTCTCGCACGACCTGCGCGTGGACCGCGTGCGGCTGGCCGCGCGCCTGCTCGATCCCGACGCCTTCATCCTCTGCTCGGCGGTGTTCAAGACGCACAACGTCTGCGTGGCCACGCTCTCGGTGAAGAACATGGTGCTGGGCGCGCCGCTGCACGGCGTGAAGGACGAGCACTGGAGCGACAAGCGGAAATACCACACCGGCGTGCGCGGCACCAACTTCAACATGATGATGACCGCGCAGAAGCTGGCCCCGTTCTGGGGCGCCACGGTGATCGACGGCTTCGAGGGCATGGAGGGCAACGGCCCGGGATCGGGCACTCCGGTTCCCTCGCGCCTGGCTGTGGCGTCGACAGACTACATCGCGGCGGACCGCGTCGCCGTCGAGTGCATGGGCATCAACCCGCTCTGGATCGCGCACCTGCAATGGTGCTGGCAGGCCGGCCTGGGCCAGTACGACATCAACAAGATCGACATCCGCGGCGAGAAGATCGCCGACGTGAAGCGGCCCTACCGGCTGCACTCAGACATCGAGCGCGAACTGCGTTGGATCGGCCCGCTGGAGGATGTGGAGAAGCCGCTGGGGTAAGAAAGCCTAACGGAGCCGGTCGAATTCGTTCTCGTCGATCCCAAGCTGGCTCAGAATTCGGAAGAACAGTGGAGGGCCGATTTGCCGTCCACCGCGGAGCGGAATCGTCGTGGCGCGGTCTCCATCGTTCGTGGCTCCCGGTTTGGCGCGCTCTTAGAAACCCAAGCTTGGTAGCAACGCGGCGGAATTCGTCAGCGCGTGCGCTAGGCCCGCACGATCTCGGTTGTATCGGCGGGCAAGGCCTGTTCCCGTTCCCGGTACTCTTCCGAGATCAAATGAAATACAGCTGCGAGCTCGACGAGGGCCTCTTCCCGAGTCGGCA
>DATNLV010000554.1:0-3484 GCA_035602665.1 Bryobacteraceae bacterium
ACGCAGCCAGACCGAGTAGCCAGGAAAGGCGAGCTCGAGCCGCAACCATTCGCCGTCCGGCTGGCGCAGTGGTGAAATCGGCAGCCCCCCGGGATCGTTGTAGGGATAGAGCGCCTGTTGCGCGCCGTCCCGGTCGATGACCTGTCGAAAATAGCCCTGGCTATAGAGCAATCCGACACCGATGACCGGCACACCCAGATCGCTCGCGGCCTTGAGCTGGTCGCCCGCCACATTGCCGAGCCCGCCGGAGTAGATCGGTAGCGCCTCGCTGAGCATGAATTCCATGCTGAAGTACGCTACGGCGCTCAGAGTCGAATTCGGATGGGCCTGCTGAAACCATGCGCCGGTGCGCAGACGCTCCCGCCGCGTCTGCACCAGCTCAGCAACCTGCTTGCGGAACGTCGGCTCGGCCAGCTCACGCTGCAGCTTGTCCCGCGAAACCGTCTGCAGCACGACCCAGGGATTGTGGGTGAGTTCCCAGAGCACGGGATCGAGCTGCCGCCATACCTGGTCCGTGGCGTGATTCCAGGACCAACGCATATCCAGGGCCAGTTCAGCCAGCGCATCGAAGCCCGGGATGTCCGTTGCCATCAGGCGCTTGCGGGCAGGATCGATCGGGGTAGATGTGCTCATGATCACTCCGGTTGCGGCCGCCGCCCATTAGATCGCAACCGCACCGATGTGTGCTATCGCACCGAGAATCGCCGCGGGAACCCGCAAGCTCCCTATGAAAAGGAGAGCCTCATGTCCAGCCATATCAGTGAAGTTCAGCGCGAGGTGCTCGAGCGCCTGCTGCGTGGACAGCTTGCAGCGCTGCGACAGTCGATCGCCGCCGCGCGCGAGGGCCTGCCGCGGCGCGAACATGCCAGCGAAGAACTCGAACAGGATCCACATGATCTGCCGCAGCGCGCCGGAGACTTCGAGGTCGAAGCGGGCCTGTCGGACCTCGATACGAAGCAACGCTCCGGACTGATCGGTGCGCTGCGGCGGCTGCAAGGCCCGGGTTTCGGCCGCTGCGTCGACTGCAATGCCGGGATTCCGTTCGAGCGGTTGGTCGCGGAACCGCAGACTGAGCGCTGCGTGGCGTGTGAGACGGCACTCGCGCGCGGGCGTGCGCCCTGATCACTTCGATGCCGATTCCCACCGATAGGAGAAGGATACTGCCACCGTTTCCTGCAGTTTCGAGGTCGTGACGGGGCTCACGGCACCGCTGCCGAGCAGCCGATCCACGGCAGCCTCCGTATTCACCAACCAGTGTTCCCGGAAGATCCAGGTCGCACTGAAGCCCATTCCTACTGCATTGGCGCTGCCATAGGCATTGAACTGCGGAAACCCGGAAGCCGCTGACTGGGCCGCAGAAATGCCGAATTCCTTGCTCTGGTACAGCCGGTCGGCGAACGTGATCGATGGACCGGCCAGCATGATCAGGTTCGCGGAACTTCCCGGCAGCGGCATGAAGACCTCCAGATCCCCGATCGCGCCGTCCGCACCGCCCACGAACTGGCGGACATCGGCCCGCAGGATCAACGGCAGACCCTTGGAGATCACATAGGATCCGAACAGCTTGACCACGGGTGCAGGCGGGATGTCGCCGAAGCCGCGCGGCCGCTCATAGTAATTGGTCAGGCCCCGACCGAGATCGTAGCCCAGCGCCATTCCCACGCGGTAATGTTTACCATGCAGGAAATTGACTCCGAGTCCCTCGCCGACCGAGGCGAAGGCCACATCGAAATACCGCACGTCGATGACCGGTCCGCTCTGCAGCCGGTATGCGTGCGAGCCTGCGTAGCGCGGCTGTACCACTTCTGCCAGACCCAGTGTGGTGCGCCACTTGGGGATCTCCGGCATGAAAAGCGAGTACAGACTGATGCCGCCCGGGTACTGCCATTCCTGCAGCGGCGAGGGTGTCTGGGCCGACCCCGTTGCCGGAACCATGGTCCACATCACCAGCGCCAGGACCAGCGGGCCGACCCGGATCGATCCTACGACAGCGGAAGGCAACCCTGCCGCCATCCGCTTCATTCAGAAGCGCCAGGCCAGCAGCAGCCAGACGGCCTGGGAGCTCTGGTAGTTGTGCAGGTCGAGCTGGTCATATTCGGCGCGCAGGTTCAGGTGATCGAAGAACGTGACGCCGAGACCAGCGCCATACAGGAACGACTCCCGAGTATGCGAAGACTCCAGGCTGGCGTTCGACAGCGAACTGGAATTCACGTTGAGCTTGACGTCGTAGTAGAAATAGCCCGCCCTGGCGAACAGCTCGACCGGGCCCAGCGGAATCGTACCCACCACCGAGGGCTCGAAGCCATTGAGGTGAACTGCGTAGTGGCCATCGTAGCCGGTGGCGATGAATTGATCGCCCGGCTTTCCAAGGTCGACATAGGCCGCCTCGATGCCGATATAGGGATTGAAGCGATACCCGACGAACATCTGCCAGGCATTGTCGTGCGAATGCACGATACTGCTGATAGCCTGCCCCACATCGTTGAGATTGTTGATGTGCAGATCGAACTGCCCCCAGCCCCCGCCAAGATAGACCCCGCCGGGATTGGCGGGCAGAGCCGGCGCGGCGATCAGGCAGAGGGCCGCAGCGCCCGCTGCGGCTGCGGCGTACCTTGAGTTCATGAGGGTAATCCGTGAAGGGCGCTCAGATGCGACCCAGCAGCAGCAGCACCACCAGCACCACTACGACCAGACCAAGACCGCTGCTGGGCAGGTAGCCCCAGCTGCGACTGTACGACCAGTTCGGAATTGCTCCGACCAGCATCAGGATCACGACGATCAGCAGTATGGTTCCCAGGCTCATCTTCCTCTCCTTCGATCATCCGGCACGACGGGCGCGCAGGACTGTGCAAGGGGATCGATGCTAGGGGCGAGGACCTTGGTGGTCTGTGCGCTGGCGTACCGCGTTCAGTGATCGCGGGGCCGGTCGGGAATGGAGGGCGCATCGCGCCTGCCACCGCTCGCGTCCGGCCGGGCATGATCATCGCGCGCGGGACCGACGCGGTAACCCGGTCCCCAGCCACCATATACGGCTCCAGGAGCCTCGTAGACTCCGCCTACATAGACTCTGCCACCGCCGCGGTCGTATCCCGGGCCGCCTACTACGCACGCGCTTAAGGCCGCGAGCGCTGCTACGCCCACCGTGACGATCTTCCAACTCCGACGCAGGCTGTTCATCGCGGCTCCTGCTGGCTATCGCCAGGCGACCACTCCATCAGGCCGATGGGCGCACCGATCGGGTCGGCGATGATGGCCAGATTGCCGCCGTGGCGGTCCGGACGCGGCTCGAGCAGCACTTGGCCCCCGAGAGCGACCGCCCTGGACGCCGTATTGGCGGCATCGAGCACGCGCACGAAGCCCAGCCAGTGGGGATGCCGTCCGGAGGTCTCGTCGGGGAAGGCGTTGACACTTGCGCGGGCAAAGCCATCCGAAGAAAGGATTGCGTGCCGGATACCGTCATCGCTCGGCACGTCGTACACGTCGT
>DATNLV010000559.1:0-4013 GCA_035602665.1 Bryobacteraceae bacterium
CACGTCGTGCAGTTCCTCCTGCTCGGCATCACCGCCTTCGCCCGCCTCTACACCCGTGGCTTCCTCTCTACCGGCAGCTACGCCGGAATCCCGCTCGAGCGCAGCGCCAGGGATCTCGAAAGTCGATTCGCCCGCGACCCCGCCCCCTTCGACGTCGCCTCCGAGGTCGCTGCGTGGCTCGAAGCGGACCGCTATAATTGCCCCTGAGGTGATCCGTTGAAAGTCGATACCGATTACTTGCGCCGGCATTACGCCGAGCTCTCCGACGAAGGCCTTCTCGAAATCGACCGCGACGAACTGGTCGACGCGGCCCAGAAGTGCTATGACGAAGAGGTCGCCCGCCGGCATTCCGCGCCCGCGGCCCCCGCCGCGCCCGAACCGCTGGACTTCGTGGAAGATGAAGACGGCCCCGACTGGCTCGAAGGCGCGGCATGCGTGTGCACTTTCGCCAACACCCCGGGCTCCGACTCGCAGGTCGACGCCGCGGAAGCTCGCGACGCGATCGAGGCCGCCGGCATTCCCTCCCACATCACTCTGGAAGAGCTCGAGGAACGGCGATCCGAATACCGCGTCCTGGTGCCGGCCTCGCGCACCCTGGAAGCGCTGAGCATCCTCGATCGCGATGTCTTCAACGCCCGCCTCGAAGCCGAGTGGACCGCGCACCTGGCCGGCCTTTCCGATTCCGACCTCCGCGCGCTCAGCCCCGATCTGATGTGCGCCGGCCTCCTCGACCGCGCCGAGCGCCTGAAGAAGGCCTACGAGGACGAGCTGGCCCGACGCGGGTAACAGGCAGGCTCCCAACCGTCAGGCCGCTGAACCCGCGCGCTTCCCCATCCCTTCCCGGAGGAAGGCAACCAGTTCGCGGTTCACTTCCTCCGCGTGGGTCCAGGTTATGCAGTGCGGCCCATCCTTCACCACCAGCAGGCGGGCTCCCTTGATCAGCCTGGCCGTGCGGAGTCCCGAGGCACTGATAGGCAGAATCCGGTCCGCATCCCCCTGAATGACCAGCGTGGGCACGTCGATCCGGGCCAGGTCCTGGCGGAAGTCCTCATACCATGTCGCCACGCAAGCCAGACAGGCCGTCGCGGAGGCGCCGGCCGCGACGTTCCAGCTGGCTTGAACGGTCTGTTCGCTGACACGCCTCCCTAGCAGCAGATCCGTATTGTAGAAGTTCTTGAAGAACTCGCTGAAGAACGCGTACCGATCCGCGACGATGGCCTTCTCGATCCCCTCGAAGACGCTGCCGTCCACGCCCTCCGGGTTGTCGGGCGTCTTCAACAGGAAGGGCGGGACGCCCGAGATGAATACCGCTTTGCTCACGCCGTTCGATCCATATTTCCCCAGGTAGCGTGCCACCTCGCCGCCTCCCATGGAGAAACCCGCCAGCGTGAAGTCGCGTAGTTCGAGCTCGGTCACGAGTTGGTGCAGGTCTTCGGCGAAGGTGTCGTAGTCGTAGCCGGTGGTTGGCTGGCTGGACTTGCCGAATCCTCTGCGATCATAAGTGATGACACGGTGACCTTCCGCCAGAAGCGCCGCGGTCTGCCGCTCCCAGGAAGCGCCGCTCAGCGGATATCCGTGGATGAGGACGACTGGCTTTCCCGAGCCGTGGTCCTCGTAGTAGAGGTCGATGTCGCCGGAGTTTTCCTTCCCGACAGTTGAGTATGGCATTTGAGATCTCTCTGACTCGCCTCTGCACGCCGGGGACCACGTTCCTCCAGACAATATTTGGCCGTGAAATCGGCCTGCGGGAGCCCGCCAGGGCGCCGCCACCGGCAAGAGCTGCACTTTCTGGCAACAAGCCCTGCATCTGTCGAGACCGTTCACCGCCAGGTTGGAATTCTATCTCCAATCCTGTCCGGCGCTTCCGCAACTCAGCCCAGCCCCGCCGGATCCGCCCCAGGCGACAATCGATCCGGTGCGAGACAACGTCCACAACGTCGGCCCATTGCAGCCATCGGAGCCCGAAAAACAAAACGAACCCAATCTCGGGCCGCCCACCCCGCCTCACCCGACCCGCCAGCCCGGTGCCATAATATCTCTCGGGAGCGCCGCCGCGGGAACAGCCCACCGGCAAACCCGCGTGATTGCGGCGCGCCACCGTACAGGAGGAAGAGCACGCATGGAGCCGACCACCACCATCGCCATCACGGACAGCCTCGAACACGAGCTGAATCCGTGGCTGGCCGCCGAAGCCAGATTCGATGAGGCCGCCAACCGGTTGGGCCTCGACGAAGGCCTCGCCAAGGTATTGCGCACGTCTCAAAAGGAACTCACAGTCCACATCCCGGTGACGTTGGATGACGGACGCCTGGAAGTCTTCACCGGTTATCGCGTCCAGCACTCGATCGCCCGCGGTCCCGCCAAGGGCGGCGTCCGCTTCGCCCCGGACGTGACCCTCGACGAGATCCGCGCGCTTGCGGCGTGGATGACCTGGAAGTGCGCGGTGGTGAACATACCCTTCGGCGGCGCCAAAGGCGGCGTGATCTGCGATCCCAAAGTGCTGTCCGATTTCGAGCTCGAGCGCATCACGCGGAGGTACACGGCCGAGATCCTGCCGCTGATCGGACCGGAACGCGATGTGCCCGCGCCCGACGTGAACACCAACGATCAGACCATGGCCTGGATCATGGACACCTACTCCATGCACGTCGGCCGGACCGTAACCGCCGTGGTGACGGGCAAGCCGCTCGACCTGGGCGGATCCCGCGGGCGCCCAGAGGCCACCGGCCGTGGCTGCATGATCGTCGCCCGCGAGGCGCTGAAGAGGCTCGGCATCGACCCGGCCGCGGCGCGCGTGGTGATTCAGGGCTTCGGCAACGTGGGCGGAATGGCCGCCAAGCTCATGGCGCGCGCCGGATACAAGATCGTCTCCATCATCGAGTTCGATGGCGCGGTCTACAACCCGCACGGGCTCGACATCCCCGCTCTAATGGAGCATCGCAAGGAGACCGGGTCCATCGTCGGTTTCGCCGAGGCGGGGGCCATCGACCCCGCCGAGGCCATGTTCCTCGACTGCGACGTCCTGATGCCGGCCGCCCGTGAGAACGTCGTCACCTCGCAGAATGCCTCGCACATCCGCGCCCGGATTCTGTGCGAGGGCGCCAACGGCCCCACCACTCCACTCGCCGACGAGATGCTCGCGGCCAACCGCGTCTTCGTCATCCCGGATATTCTGGCCAACGCTGGCGGCGTCACCGTGTCCTACTTCGAGTGGGTGCAGGACCGCCAGGGCTTCTTCTGGAACGAAGACCTGGTGAACCAGCGCCTCGAAGAAATCATGGTCGAGAACTTCGGCCGCGTGGTGGACTACGCGGAGAAGCACAGCGTCAACAACCGCATCGCGGCGTACATGCTGGCGCTCGACCGCGTGGCCTTCGCCATCAAGCTGCGCGGCATTTACGCCTGACGAGGTGGGGCAGGACTCCAGTCCTGCAGCGGGTCTCCAGACCCGCCAAAGCCGGACGTGGACGTCCGGCGCAGCTCTGGAGAGCCGCCCCACACGCTACGGTTTCGGCAAGCTGGCGTCGATGAAGCCGGCGACGTCGGACTTCATCTTGACCAGCGACGGCGAATCCAGGTACACCATGTGGCCCGCCGCATCGGTGGCGTAAGAGATGTTCTGCCGGTAGTCGGCGGGCAGATCCAGATGGTCCATGGAGTAGTTGACGGCGTAATACGGAGTCGCCAGATCGTAGTAGCCCTCGATGACCAGGACTTTCAGGTGGCGGTTCTTGACCAGCGCCTGGCGCAGAGCGGTAGCGGTATCGGGGAAGCCCTCGATACCGGACCCCCAGTTCCATTCGAAGGCGTGCCCCCACGCCTCGCGCGCCATCACATAGTAAGGCATGTCGGTCTTGTAGCCGAGCTCGCGGCGCACGTAGTCGTTGAAGGCTGAGGTGAAGGCCGGCTGCACGGTGATGGTGGGGTCGTAGAAAGGCGTGTCCTCGAAGCCTCGCGGATCGGGACCGCTGAAGCGGCCGTCGAGGCGGCCGACGCGCAGCTTGCGGTCGGCC
>DATNLV010000566.1:0-3998 GCA_035602665.1 Bryobacteraceae bacterium
CAGGCGCGAGGCTGGTCTTGACCCAGGGCTTGCTCTTGAGACCGCGCTCGACGGCCTTCTTCGCCAGCAGGCCGGCGCCCAACATCACGGACGGGTTCGAGGTATTGGTGCAGCTTGTGATGGCGGCGATCACTACCGCGCCGTCTTTGAGCTCGGCGGTTTCGCGCGGCGCGGCGCCCAGGAACGCGGCGAAGTTGGCCTTCACGTCGGGCAGGCGGATGCGGTCCTGCGGGCGCTTGGGACCGGCGAGCGAGGTGACGACGGTCGAGAGATCGAGCTCGATGACATCGGAGAATATCGGCTCGGGCGCGGCGGCGGTGTGGAAGAAGCCGGCCTCCTTGGCGTAGGCTTCAACCAGTTCGACCAGTTCCGGCGGGCGGTTGGTGAGGCGCAGATAGCGCAGCGTTTCGGAATCCACCGGGAAGTAGCCGGCCGTGGCTCCATACTCGGGAGCCATGTTGGCGATGGTGGCGCGGTCGGCCACGCTCAGCTCGGCCAGACCGGGTCCGAAGTACTCGACGAACTTGCCGACCACGCGCTTCTTGCGCAGGATCTCGGTGACGGTGAGGACCAGGTCGGTGGCGGTGGAGCCTTCCGGCAGATTGCCCTTGAGGCGGAAGCCGACCACTTCGGGCAGGAGCATGGAGACGGGCTGGCCCAGCATGCAGGCCTCGGCCTCGATGCCGCCGACACCCCAGCCAAGCACGCCCAGGCCGTTGATCATGGTGGTGTGGGAATCGGTGCCCACCAGCGTGTCCGGGTAGGCGAGCAGGCGGCCGTCGCGCTCGGCGGTGAAGACCACGGGGGCGAGGTACTCGAGATTCACCTGGTGCACGATGCCGGTGTCGGGCGGGACGACGCGGAAATTGCGGAACGCCGATTGGCCCCAGCGCAGGAGGGCGTAACGCTCCTGGTTACGCTGGAATTCGAGCAGGGCGTTGGCGGCGAAGGCGCCCGATGTGCCGAACTCGTCCACTTGCACCGAGTGATCGATGACCAGGTCGGCGGGGATGAGCGGGTTGGCGCGGTCGGGGTCGCTGCCCATTGCCTTGAGCGCGTCGCGCATGGCGGCGAGGTCTACGACGCAGGGGACTCCGGTGAAATCCTGGAGCAGCACGCGGGCGGGCATGAAGGCGATTTCGCGCGGTTCGGCGCTGGCGCGGCGGGCGACGAACTCGATATCGGCGGCCTTGACGGTGCGGCCGTCCTCATGGCGCAACAGGTTCTCAAGCAGGACGCGGATGGAATAGGGGAGGCGGGAGACGGGGCCGAAGCCGGCCTTCTCCATGGCCGCGAGAGAATAGATTTCGTAGGTGCGGCCGTGGAGGCGCAGACTGGTCCGCGAGGAGAAACTGTTGGTGGATGACATTCTGAGACCATTATCGCTCGCCGCCGCCCTCCGGCACTGGCGCGATAGACTGGTCTTCAGAGCCTCAGGAGGGAAATGTCAGCCATGACTTATTATGGAGCAAAAGAACTCGCGCGTTCGTTCCGCACGCTCCGCGGGAATACGATCAGAATTGCCGAGGAGATTCCGGAAGAGAAGTACGGTTTTCGTCCGGCGGAGGGATGCCGCTCGATAGCGGAGACGCTCGTGCACATGGCGGTGATGACGCGCATGCCGGAGCAGATCCATGCGATCGAGCACCGCAGCACGCTGGTTGGCTTCGATTTCTTCGCGCTCGGGGGTAAGCTGCAAGCAGAAGTGACGGCGCCGCGCACAAAGGCGCAGGTGCTGGAACTGTTGCGCACGGAGGGCGAGAAGTACGCCGAGCTTCTGGAAGGCGCCTCGGAGACCTTTTTGGGTGAGCAGGTGGAGTACCCGGAAGGGATGGAGCCGCGAGTGAAATCGCGGTTCGAAATGCTGATGGCGGCCAAGGAGCACGAGATGCATCATCGCGGCCAGCTGATGGTGGTTGAGCGGATGCTCGGCATCACGCCGCACCTCACGCGGCGCATGGAGGAGCGGATCGCGGCGATGCGGGCGGCAGAGACGGGCCGCTAGTCATCAGGAGACTGGTTCGTCATGCCGGTAAGAGCGCTCCCACCGAACGCCAATCTCGACCATCTCAAGCATCAAGCGAGGGACCTGATCAAGGAGCATGGTTCACGCGAGCTGCAGGCGGCCCAGCGAATCCGCGAGTTCCACCCTCGTTTCCGGAAGGCGACGGATGACGAAATCTTCGAGGCACCGCTAAGGCTCAGCGACGCTCAGCTCACCATCGCGCGAGAACGTGGATTCGAGAGTTGGACAGCGTTGAGGCGTCACCTGGAGGGCATGGCGCTTGCCGACAGTTTGAGCCTCGCTCTCGAAGACCGCATTGAGGACCCGACATTTCGCCGGGCGGTAGATCTTCTCGATGCGGGCGACGTCGACGGTCTTCGCGCGCACCTCAACACGCATCCGGGCCTGATTCATCAGCGCGTGGTGATCGAGGGCGGAAACTACTTTCGCAATCCGGCGCTGCTGGAGTTTGTGGCGGAGAATCCGATTCGACACGGGAAACTGCCACCCAACATCGTCGAGGTAACCAGGGCGATCCTGGATGCGGGCGCGAAGAGCGATCAGGCAGCGCTCGACGAAACGCTCGGGCTGGTGTCTTCGGGCAGCGTTGCTCGCGAGTGCGGCGCGCAGATTGTGCTCATCGATCTCCTGTGCGCGTACGGAGCGCAGCCCGACGTCGGCATGGCGCCCGCTCTTCCTCACGGCGAATTTGAAGCGGCGAACGCGCTGATCCGGAACGGCGCCCGGATCGACCTGGCCGTTGCCGCGGCCCTGGGGCGCCTTGACGACGCCCACAGATTGCTCGCGACCGCCGGCAGCGAGGAGCGGCACGGAGCACTCGCGCTGGCCGCACAGTTTGGTCATACGGAAATCGTGCGATGGCTGCTGGATGCAGGGGAGGATCCGAATCGTTACAACCCGACGGGAGTCCATTCGCACTCGACCCCGCTGCACCAGGCCGCCCTGGCGGGACACTACGACGTGGTCCGGCTGCTGGTGGAACGCGGCGCGCGGCTGGATTTGAAGGACACGATGTGGGAGGGTACGCCGGAGGGGTGGGCAACGCACGCGGGCAAGACTAAGATCGCGGAGTATCTGCGCGCGCGCAGGGAAGGCTAGCGGCGCTTACGGGTTCATGCCTCTGGCGCCGCGAGCAACGCCGCCAATATCGGATTCAGAGCCGGCGCAAACGGGTTGGTGACCGTGACTCCCCGCCACGTGAACCCTTCTTGCAGATCTTCCGATAGAAGCAAGCGGCACCCGGCGTCCGCCGAAGCGGCCAGCACGACAGAGTCCCAGATCGTGAGGCCATGATCGGATGCCAGATCCATTGCATTGACGATCACGGCGGCGGAGGTGTCGACTACCGCATAGGCGTCGCGCCAGCTCAGCACAGCCCCTCGCGCTCGACTTGGACGCCGCCGGGCTTTTCGAACGAGTACATTAAAGAGCTCGCCCAACGTCTGGGCCGGCAGCACGATGGCCTCCGGCGGCAATCGCTGGAGCAGCTTCAGTGCCCGGTCTCGCATGGGCGCTCCGTTGGTGCCTTCGGCGTAGGCCAGAACGTTGGTGTCGAGCGCGATCCTCATGAGGGGTCGTCGTACAGTTCGTCACGCGTCCAGCGGCCGGCGTTCACAACCCGTTCTCTACGGAGGCGGGCGATCAGGGCGGAGCGCGCGCCTTCGGCGGCCCGCTCGTCGTCAGCCACAGGCGAGATCTTTGCCACGGGCTTGCCGTGACTGGTCACGACGACGCTTCGGCCCTTCTTCACGGTTCGCAAGAGTTCCGAGAACCGGCGATTGGCGTCCGAGGCGGAGATTGCGTTGTTCATGGTTGTCGCTATTATGTAGTGACATTCACTACTATAGCGCAAAACCAAACACGGCTGGCCGACTTCCGAGCGGCGCGTGATCGGGCTGGCTGTGCAACAATTGCCAGGAGCGCTATGGAACGTGATCATATCGATTGGACCGAGGTCGCGGATCGGTGGGGG
>DATNLV010000570.1:0-2296 GCA_035602665.1 Bryobacteraceae bacterium
AGCCGAACTCCAGCTCGCCCGGCGGCACCGGAAAGCGGCTGAACTCGAGTACGGTGAAGGCCGCTTGCGGGTCGTGCGGCGCGCGCGCCAGAGCCTCCCTTACCCGCTCTTCGGTGAGGATCTGGGAAGCGCCCTCGAAACAGGCCGCCGCTCCGGCCGGGACCTGGATTCCATGCGCCTTCCCGAGTCGATCGAGCTCGTGCCAAAAAAATGTCCGGCGCACCCGCGGCGCAGGCGCGAGACCGATCGGTTCGGACCCCGGCGCGGCCGAGAACTCCGGCCTGGCCTTGGCCAGATCGGCCATCAGGATCTTGTCCCCATCCACCTGGACGCAGGATGCAGCCGCCAGAATCGCTAGCGCGATCATTGGAGGTTATTGACCTCCGAGTACATGTCGTCGGCCGCTTTCACCACCTTGGAGTTGGCCTCGTAGGTGCGCTGGGCGACGATCATGTTGATGAACTCCTGCACCACGCTCACATTCGACCCTTCCACGTAGCCCTGGAGCAGCGTCCCCAGCCCTTCCTGCCCTCCCGGGTTGCCGATCAACGGATCGCCCGAAGCCGTGGTGGGCTGGTACAGGTTGCCGCCGAGCGAGTTCAGCCCGGCCGGGTTGGCGAAGTTGGCGAGTTGAATCTGGCCGCCGATCTGGGCCGCGGTCTGCCCCGGCAGGGTATAGCTGACCGTGCCGTCCTGGGCCACGGTGACCGATTGCGCGCTGTTCGGAATGGTGATCTGCGGATCGAGCGCGCTTCCCTGCGCCGTCACCAGGTTCCCGTTGCGGTCCAGCTGAAAGGAGCCGTCGCGCGTGTAGGCCAGGTCGCCCGAGGGCTGGCGGATCTGGAAGAACCCCGGGCCCTGGATCACCAGGTCGTACATGTTTCCGGTTTGCTGGAAATCGCCCTGCGTCTGCACGATCTCGTTCGAAGCCGGCCGCGTGCCCAGCCCCAGCTGCAAGCCGCTTGGCACCGTGGTCTGGGAACCGGCCGCCGCCCCGGGCTGGATCACGTTCTGGTACATCAGGTCCTGAAACTGGATCCGCCGCGCCTTGAACCCCACGGTATTGGAGTTGGCCAGGTTGTTGGCGATGTTGTCGATATTCAGTTCCTGCGCGGTCATTCCGCTGCCCGCGCTGAAGAGTGCCCGGATCATTCGTCCTCCTCGCCTACGACACCTTGGCGACCTGCTCAATCGCCTGCCGTGACATCTGCCCGTCCATGTTGATGGCTTTCTGCAGCATTTCAAACTGCCTCATCAGTCCGATCAGGCGCACCGCCGACTCGGGCGCCGCTACGTTCGACGCTTCGACCTTGCCCTGCGCCACCTGGGCCCCGGCGACCGGCTGCGGAGCGGCGGCCCCATCCACCGCCTGAAAGTAGTTCCCGCCGAACTTGGCCAACGCCTGCGCCCGGCCGAAGTCGACCACCGCCACCTGCCCCACGTCCGCTCCGCCCTGCTTCACGGTGCCGTTGGGAGTGATCTCGAAAGGCACGTTGGGCTGGAGCTGGATCGTACCGCCTCCGGCCTCGCGCACGGCATAGCCGTCGGCGGTGGTCAGAACCCCGGCGGACGACAGACGGAAGCTCCCGTTGCGCGTGTAGAGGGTCGAGCCCGGTCCGTTGACGGCGAAAAAACCCTGGCCCGAGATGGCCAGATCGAGCGGGTTGCCGGTGGCCTCCAGGCTGCCCTGGCTGAAGTCGGTCCAGTTCCGCTCGACCACCGGAAGAGTCGAAGGCTGGGGCGATTCCGGATCGAGAGCCTCCGGTGCGACATAGAGGTTGTAGGATTCGCGGTCCAGCTTGAAGCCGGGGGTGCCCGAGTTGGCGATGTTGTTGGCCGCCAGGTCGAGCGCTTCCAGACGCGATCGCATGCCGGAGGCGGCCGTGGTGAGCAGAGAGTCCATGAGAGCTCGGCGAAGTGTAGAGCAGGCGGGGGTCCGAAGGGGAAAGATAGGCTAAAACGCTGAAGACACCAGCCGAAGAGAGAAGTGAGGGAGCGCGCGAGCGGCGCCAATAATTGGTCACGCCCAGCGAAGCGCCAAGTTCTTGTGCTCCCTCGCCACCCCTAACCGATTGAAACCGGGGCGCCGGGCCGCGGACCCTGATCTGCACGGACACGCCGCGTGACCGTGGCTCTTCTCTCCCAACCCCCGACCGGCCCGCCGCCGCCTGCCCCGCCTGCGGGGAATGCTCCCTCCGAAGCCGCGGCCACCTCGCCCGGAACCCCCGCCGGGGCTTCGAACGCTCCTGCCGGGGGCTTCGCCGGGCTGATGTCGGCTTTGCTGTCGGCGGCGGTA
>DATNLV010000591.1:0-2669 GCA_035602665.1 Bryobacteraceae bacterium
AGCTTCGCGGTCGCCTTCGCGGGAATCGCCGCTTTCACCCCCGGCCCCTGGTGGCCGCCCGTGATGCCGCTCACCGTGAGCGACGGTCGAATGGTCGTCCGCTCGTACAGGCTGTAGCCTTCTTCGCCCCAGCCCCGGTTCGCTTTGGCGTCGCGAAGAATCGCACGGTCCCCGGGTCCGGTGCGCCTCATGTAGTCGCGTTCGCGCTCGCTCCACTCCCGCACTCCGTCGTAGAAGCCGGGGATCGCGATCCGTCCGCGCTCATCGTGCAGACCGGCGATCATCTCGCTCAGAGCTTGGAGCGGGTTGTGAACCGCCCCGCCGAAATTGCCGGAATGCAACTCCTGCCCGGGCCCTCGCACTTCCCACTCCAGGCTCAGGACGCCGCGCTGCGAATAGCTGATGGCCGGCCGGCCCGGACCCAGCATGCGAGTATCCGAAATCACTGCGGCGTCGGCGCTGAGCGCTTTCCTGTTCCTCGCGACGAACGCCGCCAGGTTGGGGCTGCCGATCTCCTCCTCGCCCTCGAAGAGACACTTCACGTTCACCGGCAGCGGCGCGCCGCTGCCGAGGTACGATTCCAGAGCCTTGACATGCGCGAACATCTGGCCTTTGTCATCGCAGGCGCCCCGGCCGTAGAGGCTGCCGCCGCGCACGGTGGGTTCGAAGGGAGGCGTCCGCCATTGGCCGGGCGAACCTGGCGGCACAACGTCGTAGTGCCCGTACACCAGGATCGTGGGCCGTTCCGGCGATGCCTCGAACTCACCCCAGACGATCGGATGCCCGCCGGTAGGGACCACTTGCACGCGTTCGAGGCCAGCCTGTCGCAAACGTGCCGCCAGCCACGCGGCGCAACGGGCCACATCCGCCGAGTGCTGTGGCAGCGAACTCACGCTGGGGAAGCGGACGAACTCCTTGAGCTCGGCCAGGAAGCGAGCGCGCCGGCGCCCTGCATATGCCAAGGGACCAACCGGCGCCCTCATTTTGCGCCCCGCTTCCGGGATCAGTACTCCAGCTCATACTCGCGCGCCGCTTCCCGCTTCGGCGACACCCCGGGCTTCGGCCGCCCGTTGCCGCGAATCGGATTCGGCGACGCCTGGTCCCACGGCAGCACGCGCGCGCTGGCCGGACGGCCCGCCAGGCCCATCGCCTGCGCGCTCGTCAGCCACTCTTCGGACTGCTCGGCGATCTCGAGCAGCAGCGTCTCAAACTGCGCCCGCGTGGTCTGCAGGATGTGCGGCTGCGCCAGCCAGCGCAGCACCTCGCGTCCGGTCACGCCCATGCGCTGCCGCGGCGAGGTCACCAGCCGCTCGTTGAAGTAGCGGATCAGAACTTCTTCCACCACGTCCCACGCGTTGTCGGCGCCGAACAGCCGCTTGACGTCCGCGGAATTCAGAATCTTGAACGCCTCCTCGAGTAACTGCATGACTTCCACGCGCAGCACGTTGATGTGACCGAACGACAGCCACTTCAGGTTGTTGCGCAGATCCAGGCCCGCCCGCCGCACAATAGCGATCGAGCCGAAACTGGGATCGTACGCGCGTTCGCGGATCACGTCCGAGATGCGCTTGTCGCGCCAGAACAGCGTCACCTGGTGCACGAAGTGCGCGAACAGTTTGTGGAAGTCCGTATTCGCCCGCGATCCGGACGGCGACGGGCCGTTGCCATAGTTGAAGATCCGCTTGTATGCCGACAGCCGGTCGCGCTGCGTGTAACGCAGCACCTCGCGCCGGTCGAACTGGTAGAGAGCGTACGCGCCCTGCCCGCTCGACAGGCGCACCGTGCCGGCGCGGAACAGCTCCTGCAGCTTCTGCACCACCCGGAACACGCCGATCTTTTCGTGCTGCCAGAGATAGTACATGTCTCCAACCGCGATGATGCGTTCGGAGGTGATGGTCTCGTCGTAGGCCTCGACGCCCGGCGGAATTCGCGTCTCTCCGAGTTCCGAGGCCGCGTCCGCGCCGATGCCGGCCAATTGCGCCAGCCCCTTGTCCGGAGGCGCCGGGCTCTTGGCGTCGGTGTCCACCACCGACTGCAGCATGTCGTCGATCTGCTTGGTGAGCGCATCGGCAAGCTGCGGGTTGGAGATCAGGTCCGAGGAAAGCCGCCCGGTCACCTGCTCCCGCAGCGCTGCAATGCGGTCATAGAGGCTTTGATAATCTTTTTCCGTCGCCATGGTTGCCTCCGCTTACCGGTATCCAATTACTACGGCATCACTGTAAGACCGCCGGTCAGGGTGGCGGTACCGCCAATCGGAGCGGGATTGGTGACCTGGACGTCCCAGGTCGCCCCAGCCTGTACGCCGGGCGGCAGCACCAGCGGCACCACCGCAACCAGCAACGCCTCCGATTGGAATAGAACGCTTGTCGCCACCACCGTGGGTAGCACAGCGGGCCCGTTGACGAACTGCACGGTGGGCATGCCGGCCGCGCCGCTGCTGAACGCAAACCCGTTGCCGCGGATGCGGATGGTGATCGGCGAAGGCGTCGGGTTGTTGATGGACAGCGAGTTCGGCTCGATCCCGGCCACCTGTAGCGGCATCCCGAAGTCCGGCTCCGGCGTGATGGCATGCTCGATCGGCTTGGCCAGGCCGGCCAGGTCGCCGAGCTGGTCGGTCAAGTCCGCCAACGACAGCTGCACCCTCGGCGTGTAGAAGCCGGGTGGCAGTC
>DATNLV010000601.1:0-6843 GCA_035602665.1 Bryobacteraceae bacterium
TACCTCTTTCCCCCGTCCAGCAAGCCACTGGCGTGAATTCAGTTTCGCCCTCCACATGGTTCAGCAGGCGATCGAGCCCAGGCTATCGCTGTCCAGCATGATCGGGAGTTGGGCGGGAATAGCACGCGCTCTGGCAGAACATCCCCGAGCACGCCTGCCCCAGTTCTTAAGTTAGCGCTTATGGGCTGAAGCCCCGCGCGGGCTGAAGCCCGCCCCCCCCGCGAATGCTAGAATGGCCGGGTCGATACAGCCATGTGGCCAGAGAGCGGCAGAGCGCCCCGCGTTGCGGTGATCGGTGCGGGGCCGGCGGGCCTGGCGGCGGCCTACACGCTGGCCAAGGAAGGCATTCCGGCTACGGTCCTCGAAGCGGACCCCCGGTACGTCGGCGGGATCTCCCGCACCGTCGAGTACAAGGGTTTCCATTTCGATATCGGCGGCCACCGCTTCTTCTCGAAATCCAAGGAGATCGAGGATCTCTGGACCGAACTCCTGCCAGAGGACATGCTCGACCGGCCGCGCCTCTCCCGCATCCTCTACCGCGGCCAGCTCTATTCCTATCCGCTCAAAGCGGCCGAAGCGCTGTGGAAGCTAGGCTTTGTCGAGTCCTTCCTGTGCGGGCTGTCGTACCTCGGCGCGCGCATACGGCCGGTCCCCAACGCCACCAGCCTGGAGGATTGGGTCGGCAACCAGTTCGGCCCGCGCCTGTTCCGCACGTTCTTCAAGACCTACACGGAAAAGGTGTGGGGCGTGAGCTGCAAGGACATCTCCGCCGACTGGGCCGCGCAGCGAATCAAAGGGCTGTCCCTGGCATCCGCCATCCGAAACGCGCTGGTTGGGGACGGCGGCAGCGGGCAGGTCAAGACGCTGATCCAGGCGTTCCGCTACCCGCGCTACGGCCCGGGGATGATGTGGGCGGCCGCCGCCGCCAGGGTCGAGGAGCTCGGAGGCGAGGTCCGCATGGGACAGCGGGTCTCCGCCTGCCACTGGGACGAGGGCACGCGCCAGTGGACGCTGACGTGCGAGCCCGGCTCGAAGCCCCTCACCGCCGACCACGTCATCTCCTCGGCGCCCATGGCCGAACTGGTGCGCTCGATCACGCCGGCGTTTTCCGAGGAGGGCCTGCACGCCGCCGCCAGCCTGAAGTACCGCGACTTCCTGACCGTGGCGCTGATCGCGCGCGGCCGGAGCGAGCTGGCAGACAACTGGATCTACATCCACGACCCCGACATCCGCGCCGGCCGGGTACAGAACTTCCGCTCCTGGTCGCCGTACATGGTGCCCGACGACGCGCATTCCTGCTACGGGCTCGAATACTTCTGCTTCGAGGGCGACGGGATCTGGACCATGCCCGACGCGGACCTGATCGCGCTCGCGCGCCGCGAACTGGGGCGGACCGGCCTGGCGCGTCCGGAAACCGTGGTTGACGGCTGTGTGGTGCGGCAGCCCAAGGCCTACCCGTTCTACGACCGCGACTACACCGCCCACGTCGGCACGATTCGCGCTGAGATCGAGCGGCGCTATCCGCAGCTCCACCTGGTGGGGCGCAACGGCATGCACCGCTACAACAACCAGGATCACGCCATGATGACCGGCATCCTGGCCGCGCGGAACATCGCGGCCGGAAGGCAGATCTACGATCTCTGGGAGGTCAACCAGGACGCCGAGTATCACGAAGCCGGCGAAACCGGGGCCGAAAGGCGACCGTGACCCCTGCGCATGGCGCACACTTCAGCGTGCAGCCGCGCGGCTTCAGCCCGAGGAACGGCCTGAAGGTCGCCGCTGCAAGAGGGTGCTGAAATGATGCCGCGAACGTCCAAGACATTACTGGCCGCCGATGAACGGCGGTGAACGCCGATCGGAAAGAAATAGGTTATCGGGGCTTATCGGCGTTTATCGGCAGCTCCGATTGTGTTCCTGGACTTTTTCAGCGGCGTGTAAAGCGTGAGCGGCCAGCCTATAGCTAGCCGGTCCCCTTGCTGCTCGCTCGCCGGACCTTCCCCTTGCTCTTGCCCTCGAGATTGAGCGCCACAGCGGCGCGGATGAGATCCGTCAAGGCCGCCTCATTGACCTTCTCGCCTTCGTGGATGTCGATGGCGCGCCTGACATTCCCGTCGAGGCTGGAGTTGAACAGACCCGCAGGGTCCTTCAACGCAGCCCCCTTGGCAAAGGTCATCTTGACGTGGTTCTTGTACGTCTCTCCCGTGCAGACGATGCCGCCGTGGGACCAGACGGGAGTCCCCATCCACTTCCACTCTTCGACGATCTCGGGGTCTGCCTGGCGTATGAGTTCGCGCACTTTCGCGAGCGTCTTCCCGCGCCAGTCCCCAAGTTCCGCGGTCCTCTGGTCGATGAATGCGGAGGCAGATTCCACCGGGATGGGTCTTTTCATGCGCAGCTCCTCTCTTGCACTTACTTTAGATGCGCCCAGCACAACCCGCAGCCGAGACTTGATCTCTTAATCGCCTTCTTCCTGCGGAGCCAGGGTCCAACCTTCGCCTGAAGCATTCCGTCTCCCTTGCCATCCGGGCATGAGCCGCGCTAACAGGCGAATGCTGCGGTCCTTCTCGACAACGCAGTGAAAGCAGCTAAGCTCGCATCCATCCTCGTTTGGATCATCGACCGGTCCAATGAACTGCCAATCACCCTCACGGTCATGGACGACACGCACGATGGCCGCGTTGTCCTCCACCACGCAGCGACTGACAAATACGCGCTGGTGCGGGTCCTCGGCGAAGGGCCACTCGGTCTCCGAAAGCTTCTGGTCGTCAACATAGTGCATCATTCGAGCGGAGAGCAGGCTCTCCTCAAAAAGCAATGGTTGGGCGGAGAAGAACGATGAGTTCTCCTGCCAGGGGTACGTGCCGTCCTTGGCAGGCCACAGACACTGAACGACCGGGAATTCGGTGTTGCCATAGAACCAAATGGCCCAACCGAAAAGATCTCTGTACCAGACCTTCTGTACGGCCCGGCTCCAACAGTTGTGTTGTTCGAGCACCCAATCGTGCTCGCGATAGGCCGCAAACGGTTTGCCTTCGCGGACATTTTGGCCGATCCAATTGAGTATGGAGTGCCTCGTCTCCGGCTCCATAACGAATATCGAGACCTCTGGATGTCTGAAGTTCTCATACAGCCCAACCGTGAACGCCCAACCCGGCAAGCCATCCTGCCCCCGTATGTTCGTGACGTTGCAGCCGTAGTTTTCTATGTGACTAAGGACGCTCCGTTCGCTTTCGTCAAGTTCCCGGCCTTGAAATCGTTCAATCATGGCTGGCCTTGAGCCGCGTTCGGCGGGCCACCGGGCGTCTCAACGCCGAAGAGCTTTTTGTACTCGGCGTACAATCGCTGCCAGCCGCCGAACTTCGCGGCGTCGGGGCCGACCATGCGGCCGATGGGGGCTCCGCTGAGCAGGTGATCGAGAACATCGAAACAAATGTGCCACCCGGCAGCGCCCATGGCGATGAAGCGGCGATCGATGTTGTGCCACAGCGTCAGGCGCGTGCCGCCGCCGGAGGCTTCGAGTTCCCAGCGGGTGTCGTTGTACTCGAGCAGCTTGGGCGCGTCGGCCCGCGTCACCGTTGTTTCCTGCGGCGCGGGCGCTCCCACCCAGGTGAGATTCACGGTTCCAACCGCGCCCAGGTTCCCATCGGCTACAAAGGGAGCCCACTCGCGCAGGTGCGCCGGGTCGGTCAGCGCCTGCCAGACTTTTTCCGGAGAGTGGCGGAGTTGTCTGACCAGAATGAGCGTCCACTTCTCTCCGTCCTTGCGGCGGATCTCGGCGCCGCTGGCTTGACCCGGCGTGTACTGCGCGCGTTCGGTCATCGTCTTCTCCCTTACCAGCGCTTCAGCTGGGTGAGCTGAATGAGGTTGCCACAGGTGTCCTTCAGCATCGCAATGATCGATGCGGTCACGTCGGTGGGCGGCATGGTGAACTCGGCGCCGTGGGCCTTGATCCGCTCGTAGTCGCCCTGGACGTCGTCGGTGAAAAACATGATCGCGGGCTGGCCCTGTTGGAAGATCGCCTCCTGATAGGCCTTGGCCGCGGGGTTGCCGTTCAGCGCCAGTTGCAGTTCGATGCCATCCGGCTCCTCGGCCGAGGCCACGGTCAGCCAGCGATAGGGGCCCTGGCTGAAATCGGTCTTCTTGGCAAAGCCCAGTACGTCCGTATAGAAGCGCAGGGCCTTGTCCTGGTCGTCCACGTATATGCTGGTCACTTTGATTTTCATTTCGTGTCTCCTTTCCAGGTCTGTTAGTGCATCTGTGCCAGCCTGTACCAGGCCGGAGCATAACTGACGAACACCAGCGCGCCGAGCGCCGCAAGCCCTTTCAGCACGCGGGAGGTGTTAATCGACGCGGGGGCGATGGGCCTCACCGACAACCGTCCATACGCGATGAAAGCGGCAACCCCTCCCAGCACTATATTGATGGCCAGGAAGCTGTATTCGCCGCGCGCGATGTGAAAGATGGCCGCTAGGATCATGATCACCGTCAGGCCGATGGCGGCAATCGGCGTGAGGTTCGGTTTGACTCCGGTCATCGCCGGCAGGATCAGGCCGACGCCTCCAAGAAACTCACAGAGCCCGATGAAAATCATCAGGTCCTGCGGCACCGCGGAAAACCAGGGCACCTGATGGACGGCCTGGTTCCACAACGCCGGATTGTAAAACAACATTTTGCCGAAACCGGTGATGCTGAAGGAGACTCCCCACAGCACTTGCGCGGTCCAAAGTGTGGTCTTCATAGTTGCGATCCCCCCTGATTCACGAATTCTGAGCTAGTCCGAACTGCCGGGCAACCGAACGTCATCGGCCTCGCCCGGCGCATATCGCTCGCGTTCGGTCAATTTCCCCTCCGTGTCTTCGTCTTCGTTGGTTGATCCATGCGGTCCAGGTGGCGTTCGAGAGCATCCAGGTGGGCGGACCAGAACCGGCGGAATGGAGCGAGCCAGGCATCCACCTCCTGAAGTGGCTCCGGCTTCAGCCGGTAGAGGCGGCGCTGCGCGTCCACGGTGGATTCCACGAAACCGGCGTCCCGCAGCACTCGCAGGTGCTTGGATACGGTGGGCTGCGACATATGCAGCTGACGCTCGATCTCGCCGACCGACTGTTCGGCCGAGACCAGGAGGCCCAGGATCGCCCGGCGGTTCGGCTCCGCAATGATTTCGAAGACTGATTCCACGCCCTTAGTATACGCCCAAGGGCATATACGCGTCAAGGTATATAATGGAGTAACGGTTTCCGTCCGATGGGTTCCGGGTGGTGCGATTCAGAGCGATGCCCGCTGTGCTATCCTGATTGGGTACAAAGACGGAGATAAGGACAGAGAAGGAGTATCTACTCTAGCATGGCCCTGGCGACTGAAGCTAAAACGGTGATTGTAAGCAAGTATCGTGTTCATAAGACGGACACGGGCTCGCCAGAAGTGCAAGTGGCGCTCCTGAGCCGGCGTATTGCCGAGCTTACGGAACATTTCAAAACCCACCAAAAGGACCACCATTCGCGTAAGGGTCTGCTGACCCTGGTGGCCCAGCGGCGCCGGCTGCTCAAATATCTCAAAGCCGAGAAGCCGGAACGCTATCAGAAGCTCATCCAGGAGCTGGGTATCCGCCGCTAGAGTCGACTCGAAGGCAAGGCGGGCGGTTGTTGCCGCCCTGGTTAGAAACCCGCCAGGTCGTTCCACCCTATCCGATCTCCATCTCGGGCGCGTGCGTTGCTGCCGGCCCGAACACGCACCGGACCCCCGAACGGGGCCGGGAATGGAGCAGTTCATGATATACACGTCAGAGATTGACCTGGGCACCTGCAAGATTTCCCTCGAAACAGGCAAGGTGGCCAAACAAGCTAACGGAGCGGTAGTGGTTCGCTCCGGTGATTCGGTGGTGCTGGTCACCGCCTGCATGGCGCCAGAGCCGAAGGTCGGCGCAAGCTTTTTCCCACTC
Source organism: Bryobacteraceae bacterium (assembly GCA_035602665.1). GTDB lineage: Bacteria > Acidobacteriota > Terriglobia > Bryobacterales > Bryobacteraceae > DASWZN01. The sequence continues at coordinate 5,936 of DATNLV010000601.1, forward strand.
ACAGTCGATTACCGCGAATACACATACTCCGCGGGCAGGATTCCGGGAGGATACATCAAGCGCGAAGGGCGCCCCTCGGAAAAGGAAGTCCTCACCAGCCGCTTGATCGATCGCCCGATTCGCCCGCTGTTCCCGGAAGGCTTCAGCCATGAGACCCAGGTGATCGCCATGGTCCTTTCGGCCGATCCCATACGGGACCCCGGCCCGCTGGCCATCATTGGCGCCGGCGCGTCGCTGGCCCTTTCGGACCTTCCCTTCCCCGAAACTCTGGGCGCCATCCGCGTAGCCCTGGTCAAGGGCACGATGATTGCGAACCCGACCTACGACGAGCAGCGCGCCGCCACGCTGGTCATCACCGTCTGCGGCACCGACAGCGGGATCGTGATGGTGGAAGCCGGCTCGCTGGGCGCTTCGGAAGCCGAGGTGCTGGATGCGATCGACTTCGGCCACCAGTGCTGCAAGAAGATTGTCGCGGGCATTCGCGAGCTGGTTGCCCAGGCCGGCAAGACCAAGATGGTATACACGCCGGCCGTGTTGGACCCGACGCTCACCGACCAGATCGCGGCCCAGTACAAGGACGAGCTGTCGGACGCGCTCGACACCGAGAAGTACCCCAAGCTCGAGAGCTACGAGAAGATCTCCGCGCTCAAGAAGAAGGTCCTGGCGGGCGTCGCCGAGGAGCAACAGCCAGAAGCCAAGAAGGTTTTCGAGGCGTTGAAGGAGCGGATCTTCCGCACCCAGATCCTGGATGCGCGGCGCCGGCCCGACGGGCGGGCGTTCGACCAGATCCGGCCCATTTCGATCGAAATCGGCGTGCTGCCGCGCGTACACGGCTCGGCGCTGTTCACCCGCGGCGAGACTCAGTCCCTGGTCACCGTGACCCTGGGGACCAAGGACGACGAACAGCG
>DATNLV010000606.1:0-2104 GCA_035602665.1 Bryobacteraceae bacterium
TGCTGGGCGCCATCGGCCTGCGTGTTCTCCTGTCCCTGGCGCCGGCCGAACTGCCTCGCTTGCCCGAGGCCGGCACGCTCGGCCTCTTCACGCTGATGGACGGGCGCATCCTCTTATTCGCTTTTGGCGTGTCGATCGTCACCGGCGTTCTGTTCGGTCTCGTGCCGGCGATGCAACTCTCCCGCCCCACTCTCAACATGTCGCTGCGGGAAGGCGGCGCCCGCACCACCGCGGGCACGGCCCGGCAGCGAACGCGCAGCACCCTGGTTGTCGCCGAGATCGCGCTTTCTCTTGTCCTGCTGGTGGGCGCGGCCCTGATGATCCGGACGTTCCTCGCCATGCGCGACGTGCAGCCGGGCTTTCAAACGGCTTCCGTGCTCACTTTGAGCAGTTCGCTGGCCGGCCAGAAATACGAGACCGCCGCGGCGGTGGAGCGGCTGTCCACGGAATTGACGCGCCGCCTGGAGTCTCTGCCCGGAGTGCAGTCCTCCACCTACGCCCTATGCCTGCCCTTGCAGCTCGGTCCGGATATGCCGTTCGCGATCGCGGGGAAGCCTCCACGCGACGGCGGGCCGTTCAACGGCGACGTGGACTATCGCACTGTCGGCTGGCACTACTTTCAGACGCTCGGCATTCCGCTCCGGCGCGGGCGGCTGTTCGACGAACGCGACAGCAGCACCGGCCCCTGGTCGCTCGTCATCAACGAAGCCATGGCGAAGAAGTTCTGGCCCAAAGAGGACCCGGTGGGCGCGACGGTGACCATCGGCCACGGACTCGCTCCGGAGATGGAGGACCGTCCACGCCAGGTGATTGGCGTCGTCGGCGACGTGCATGAAGAGGGCGTCGACAAGGAGGCGCCGCCCGTGATATATGTCCCGGTCGGCCAGGTCCCGAACGGAATGATCGCCCTGGGGAACCGGATCCTGCCGTCCTCCTGGGCGGTGCGGGGCGCCGGCGATCCGGCCGCGCTGGCCCGGGCCGTGCAACAGGAAATGCTGCGTGTCGATCCCGACCTGCCCGTCGCCCGCGTGATGAGCATGGACCGCCTGCTGGCAAAATCCATGGCCCGCCAGAATTTCAACATGATCCTGCTGGGCATTTTCGGCGGGATCGCGCTGCTGCTCGCGGCGATCGGCATTTACGGCGTGATGTCGTTTACGGTCGGGCAGCGGACCAATGAAATGGGAATCCGCATCGCGCTGGGCGCGAGCACAGGCCAGTTGCTGCGGCTGGTGATCGGGCACGGCCTGCTGCTGGCGGGCATCGGCGTGGCCATCGGCCTGGCAGCATCGTTCGGCCTCACGCGCTTGATGTCGAGCTTGCTGTATGGAGTGAAGGCAACCGACGCGGCGACGTTCATCGCGGTGGCTGCGATCCTCTCCGCGGTGGCGGCGCTAGCCTGCTACATTCCGGCGCGCCGCGCCACGCGCGTGGATCCGATCACGGCGCTGCGCTGGGAGTAGGCCTGGCGCGGGTGACATAATTGTGGGGTGGTGAAACCGTGAACGTCATTCGGTTCGTGCGCGGGATAGCCACGGTGTTCGCCGTTTCGTTCGCCATCTGTTGCGTTTCAATCGCGCTCGGGAATCTGTGGCGGGAGAAAGGCAAGAAGCGCCCGCTCTCCAAAGCGCTGTTCCCGGCGATTGCCCTGACCCTTCCGCTGCTGGTGGTCCTTCCCATTTTCCTCGACCGCGTAACTCCTGCCGAGCTCACGAGGAACGACATAGCGCGGACACTTTCCAGGATCGAACGGTACGCAAAACAACATGGGTCGCTCCCGCCATCTCTGGACGGGCTTCCCACCCAGGAGGGAAGCCGAGACAAGATTACGGACGAGTGGGGTCGCCGGCTCCTGTATGACACGAACAGCGACGGAACGATCACCCTCGCAAGCCTCGGCGCGGACGGAAGGGCTGGTGGAGCAGGGGAGGATGCGGACGCGATCGCCACCTGCCGGGTGTACCGGCCAGACGGCAGCCTCTGGATTGGTGCGCCGGATTGGGACAATGAAAGGAACAGCTGCACGCGAGAGATGTTCTCACCGAAAGAATACCCGCGCACGTATCGAAAAAAGTAGAGTGCGCCTCGCGGATCCGCTCGCGTT
>DATNLV010000611.1:0-3488 GCA_035602665.1 Bryobacteraceae bacterium
CCCCGGCATGCCCGCCGGAGGCTGCCTCAAGAACACCATCCACTCGGCGTCCTGGTACACCAGCTTCCATTCGGCGTTGGACGCCGCGAGCAGGGCCGCGGCGAGAGGAACCTGCCTGCCGTCGAAATACTGAAAGCTGTCCACGACAATGGCGCCCACTCCGTAGCGGGCGAGCGCCTCCGCGCGCGGGCCGGTCATGGCACCGGGATCGCCGCCCCGGTTATAGAGGATGCGGCGGTAGTCCTGGTAGACGGATTCGTTCAGCGCCCGGCCGTCGATGAAGACGCGCTCCTGCGGCCACAGCCGCCAGATCAGGTACCCGCCGTCTCCGTACAGGTTGAACAGCGGAGCCGTGATGCCGTGGTCAATCAGGAACTGCGCCGCGCCGGACGGGTATTGCCATTCCGCCGCCCGCAACTGGAAGAAGCGCCCCTGCGCAAGCCCCGCGCCGAACGCCGCCGCCAGCAGAACAACCGCCGCGTAGTGGGGCAGGCGTCCACGCCTGCAGCGGGTCTCCAGACCCGCCATCAGCCGCCCGGGCAAGTACGTCGCGATCAGCACCGGCGCCAGCAGCGCGAACAGCAGAATGTTCCGGAACGCCATCATCGAGGCGGCTCCGAACGCGGCAGCCAGCAGCCAGTCGCTCACGCGCACCTTACGCCAAGCCAGCAGCAGCACCACAGCCGTACCGAACAGCAGGATGTCGAACACATAGGGAGGGCGAAACAGCTGGGGCGGCTTCCATTCCACCAGCGCGCGGGTCAGAGCGCTCTGGCGATAGAGCTGCAGCACCTCCACGATCCGCCAGTGATTCGGGTTCAGGAAGGAGGCCGCAACCGACAGCAGCGCGACGATCCACAGCCGGCGCTCGCGGGGAGATCCTGCGATGTAGGCCGCCAGCACCACCCATCCCAGGAAGAAGCCGCCGTGAAGATTGGCCCAGACCAGGGAGAGCAGGGGCAGCACCCACAATCCGCGCCGCAACTCGAGCGCGAGGACGAAGACGGCCACCAGCAGGAACGTCAGCAATGGCGGCCGGTCCGCGGTGAACGACGTCGCCACCGCCGCCACCGCCAGCGCGGCAATCACGCCGGCGTAGAAGCTCCCCGAGCGGCGAGCGGCGAGAAAGCCGGTGATGCCGCAGATCCCGGCCAGCAGCAGCGCCCGGAACAGAATGACGGCGGGGAAAGCTCCGGCCGCGTAGAGGGCGTAGAGCAGAACCTGGGCCAGCCACTCGTGCGTCAGGTTGAATTCGCGCGTCAGTTCCTCGCCCGGATACGCCGCGGCCCCGCTGTTCGACGTATAGGAAAAAGGATCCGGCGACGGCAACGCATGGTGCTGAAGAATGTACTGGCCGGTTTTGAGGTGCCACCACAAATCGGAATCGTCGGCCTGCGTCGAGAACAGCCCGATCAGGAGTAGCGCGGCGAGGCCAACCACCAACGGACGCAGCCATGCGGGTTCGCTCCACACACGCGGAGCCGCTGGCTTCGCTTTAGACTGCGGGCTCCTGGCTCGAGGCGGCATTAAGGGCCATCATACCGTGGGGCCGCGGTCTACCAACGTTGAACCAGGAACAGGATGACCTTGGCATTAGGACCCTGCGTGTAGATCGGCGCGGACGCCATCTCCCACTGGCCTTCGTTCCAGTTCTTGGCCAGAATCTCCTCGATCTTGCCTGCGTCGATCTCGGTCTCGACGATCCTGTAGCCGCTCCTGTTGTGCCGAGCGGCGGGCGCGGCCTGCCCGTAGAACCCGCTGTAGACATCCGGGGGCCACACCGCCGGTCGGAACGCAATCATCGCCAGCAGGCACAACCCAACGACCATGAACACCTTGGAAAACAAATCGGACATTCGCATTTCTCCCACCTGGAGACTATCAGAAAGCGCCCGGGCGGTCAGCACCGAACCGCGAGCGTAAGCGAGTCGGACAGCCAGTCCGCCGGGATTCCCCAAGCTTTTTTCAATGGCGATAAGCTGTTAAACAATGACCAGGCCACTTAGGTTCGCATTGCCCCTCCTGTTCGCTTGTGCAGCCGCCGCGCAGACTCCAGCGCTCCCTGCCTCGAAGCCGGTGCTGGACCGCCTCCAATCCATCACCGTGCTGGCGCTTCCCGAATGGCGCAGCCACGCCGACGTGGCGCATCCCGAATCGCCCGACCTCGACGATTCCGCCTGGCTGATCGTCAAGCCCGGCGACCGCTGGAAAGGCCCGTGCGTCCTGCGCCGCTGGGTCGAGATCCCCGAGAAGATCCGCGGGTACGAGATTAAAGGCGCGCGCGTGCGGCTCGATCTGGACATCCGCAGCGACGAAGCCGAGATGCTGACCGTCTTCTCCAACGGGTCGGTGGTGGCGCGGACCGATCAGGACATGCAGCAGCCCATCGCGCTCAGCGAGGCGGCCGCGCCCGGCCAGAAGTTTCTGATCGCCGTGCGCGTGGATGCCAACGACGTCAACACCTGGATCGAGCGCGCGGAACTCACGGTCGAGCCCGCAGCCGCCCGTCCCGATCCCGGCCTCCTGCGCACCGAGATCCTCTCCGCGATTCCGCTGGTGGCCGCGTTTCCGGATGGCAAGGCCGCCCGCGAGCAGATCCTCGATGCGGCCGTGAAGGCCATCGACCTCGACGCGTTGGACCGCGCCGATCAGCAAGCCTTCGACGCCTCGCTGCGTCGAGCTCAGGACCAGCTCAAGGCCCTCGATCCCTGGATGAAGGGCATGACCATCGTCGCCACCGGCAATTCCCACATAGACATGGCCTGGCTGTGGCCCTGGACCGAAACCGTCGAAGTCGTGCGCAACACCTTCCGCAGCGCGCTCGACCTGATGCGCGAATACCCCGACTTCACCTTCACCGCGAGCTCTGCCCAGGCCTATGTCTGGATGGAAGAGAAGTACCCGGACATGTTCCGCGAAATCCAGCAGCGCGTTAAGGAGGGCCGCTGGGAAATCGTCGGCGGCATGTGGGTGGAACCCGACCTCAACCTGCCCAGCGGCGAATCGCTGGTGCGGCAGGTCATGCTCGGCAAGCGCTACTTCCAGCAGAAATTCGGAGTGGACGTGAAGATCGGCTGGAACCCGGATTCGTTCGGCTACAACTGGCAGTTGCCGCAGATCTACAAGAAGTGCGGCATGGACTATTTCGTCACGCAGAAAATCTACTGGAACGACACCACGAAGATCCAGCACAAGCTCTTCTGGTGGGAAGCGCCCGACGGCAGCCGCATCCTGACTTACTTTCCGCACGATTACGCCAACGGCATCGAACCGCCCAAGATCGCGGAGGACCTTGCGGCGTACGCGCCCCCGCTGGGCGGCGAAATGATGCACCTGTACGGCGTCGGCGATCACGGCGGCGGCCCCACGCGCACCATGCTCGACACCGTGCTCCGCCTCCAGGCGCCAGGCACGGTGTACCCCAAGATCCGTTTCGGCACCGCGGCCCGCTTCTTCGACGACCTGCAGAAGCGGCTCGCCACCCTCGA
>DATNLV010000612.1:0-5910 GCA_035602665.1 Bryobacteraceae bacterium
TAGACGGCGTTATTGGCTACGAGTTCCTCCGCCGATACGTCGTCCGCATCGACTACGACTCTCACACGCTGACTCTCTACGAACCGAAGGATTTCGATCGCCCCTGGCCGGGCAGCGTCTTGCCCATGAAGTTGCGAAGCCACCTTCCAAGCGTGAAACTGCGCTTCGGCATGCCCGGCCTGGGCGCGCTCGAGGGCACGTTCCTGGTTGACACAGGCGGAGGCGCGCTGGCATTCGCGACTCCGTTCCTACGCAAGCACGGCCTGCTCGACGCCGCGCGCGCTCTCTCACCACGCCTGATTCCGGCAACGGCAGAAGGGATCGGCGGTCCGGTCGATGGTGAGATCGGGCGGGCGGAGTGGGTCGAAATCGCGGGGCACACGCTGAAGCTGCCGCTGGCTGCCTACATGCATGCCGAGGGCGGGGTGTTCGCTTGGACCGGCATTGCCGGAGCCGTGGGCAGTGAGTTACTGCGCCGTTTCTCGGTGACACTGGACTACCCGCACGGCCGCATCATCCTCGATCCCGGCCGCCAGTTGGAGGACCCTTTCGAGTCCGATGCGAGCGGCATGCACTTGACGAGCGCCGGCCCGACCTACCGGCAATTCATCGTGAAACGCGTGGTGGATGAAACGCCTGCCGCCGAGGTGGGGATACGGAAAGACGACCAGATCCTCGAATTCGACGGTCAGCGGGCCGAGGCGCTGACGCTGTGGGATCTCCGCAAGGCACTCGAAAAGGCCGAGGCGGACCACGTAGTGAAGCTCCAACGTGGCCAGACCGAGATCACGGTTACGTTGCGCACGCGGAAGTTGATCTGACCCGGGTTGCTACGCCACGGGTTGCCCGCTACCGGGTTCCGCACTCGCCTTGGCGCGCCGCGATCGCAGGAACTCGACGAAGACCGGGATGAGCGAGACAAGGATGATCAGCAGAATCACCTTGTCGAAATGGCGCCGCACGAAGGGCACGCCACCCAGGGTGTGGCCGAGCATGGTGATCGAAAAGACCCAGGCCACGACGCCGCCCACGCTGTAGGCCAGAAAGCGGCCGTAGTTCATCTCGGCCACTCCCGCCAGAAAGGGGGCGAAGGTCCGGATGATGGGAACGAACTTGGCGTAGGCGATGGTCTTGCCGCCGTAGCGGTCGTAGAACTGCTTCGAGCGCATGAGGTGCTCGCGGCGGAAAAGGCGAGAGTTGGGGCGGCTGAAGATGTGCGGACCGGTGCGGCGGCCCAGCCAATAGCCGGTGCTGTCGCCGGCGATGGCCGCGAGCATGAGGAGCGGGAGCACGATGCGGATGTCGAGGCCGGCGGCGGCCACCACCACCCCGATGGTGAACAGGAACGAATCGCCGGGCAGAAAGAACCCGGTGAGAAGGCCGGTCTCCGCGAAGACCACACCGAACAGGAGCCCGTAACCGAGCCAGCCCGTCAGCACCACGGTCAGCAGATGAATCAACCGCTCCGGCGTGGTCAGTGTCCGCAGGAACTCGAGCAGGCTACCCACGGTTGGCCGAAACCATCCGATCGAAGACCTGCTGGTGGATCTTGATCTTGCCGGAGCGAATCAGCGCGGTGCGCACGGAATCGATGAACAGGTCGACCTGCTGGCGAGCCTTCCTCTCCTTGAGCGTGCTCTGGATGTCGGCCTTCTGGGCTTCGAAGACGCTCATGTCGGCCGGGACCTTCTCCACCAGTTTGCAGACGAAATGCTTGCCGTCCACCACAACCGGGCCGAACACGCTGCCTACGGGATGATCGAAGGCGGGCGCTAGCAGGCTGGCCGAACCGATGCCGTCGGCGGCGCCATCGGGACCGAAGGGCTGCGTGGTCTTGACCTCCAGGCCCATCTGTTTGGCGGTCTGGGTGAGATCGGCGCCGGCTTTCACCTTGGCGAAAAGGTCGTCGGCCGATTGGTTGACTACGTTGGAGGTCTTGAGTTTTGTGAGGGCGGTGCGAACCTGGTCCTCCACTTCGGAAAGCTGGGCCGGACGCGCGGGCGTGATCCCCATGAGGACGGCCACCGCGAGTCTGTCGCCGGGCGCTTGCATGACGGGCGTGACGCCGCCCACGGTAAGGGCGGAGATGGCGTCGCTGAAATCGGGATTCGGGCCGAAGACCGGAACCGGCCGTCCGGCAACGGAGTCGGTGACATTGACGCCGGGGATGTTCAACTGCCGGGCGATCTCGCCCGCCGACTGCGGGTGCTTGACCAACTCATCGTGAGCCTGGTCCGCAAGCTGCTGCATGGTGTCGTAGGACAGAGCCTTCTTGCGCTCCACCGCGAGCTGGTCCTTGACCTCCTCGAACGGCTTGAGGTGGGCGTCCTGCTTTTCGAGAACCTGGATGATGTGGAAGCCGTACTCGGTCTTGATCACTCCGCTGAGCTCGTTAGGCTTCAGCGAGAACGCGGCGTTCTCGAAGGCCTTCACGGTCTGATCGCGGACGATCCAGCCGAGGTCGCCGCCCTTGACGGCGGAGCCCGGATCTTCGGAGTACTTGCGCGCCACGTCAGGGAAACTGGCGCCGGCCTTGATCTGCTTGAGCAGGTCCTGGGCCTTGGCCTCGACCGCGCTGGCTTGGGCAGGCGTCTTGTCGGTGGTCTTCAGCAGGATGTGGCGGACGTGGACCCGCTCCGGAGTGCGGAACTGGTCCTTATTCTGATCGTAGAAGTGGCGCAACTGGTCGTCGGTAAGGTTGACTCTCTGGCTGATCTGGGCGGCGTCGATGACCAGCATCTGGAAGCTGCGCCGCTCCGGAACGCGGTACTGGCTTTGGAAGCCGTTGAAGTACGTCTTCATTTCCTCCGGGCTGATGCTGACCTGGGCGCTGACCTTCGTCGGAACCACTTCGACGTAGTCGAGCTTGACCCTCTGCTGTTTGTGCTGATAATCGCGGACCACTTCCTCGGGCGTCACCACGACGTTATCGATGATGAGGCCGGTGATTTTGTTGAGCACCAGCTCCCGGCGCAACTCCGCCTCGAACTCCGGGATGGTCAGGTTCTGCTGCGCGAGGACGGAGGCATAGGGCTCCCTTCCGACGAACTGGCCGTTAGGAAACAGCTGCGGCAGGCGGGCGCGGATGGCGGCGGCGAGGTCGGCGTCGGTAACGACGATGCCGAGGCGCTGCTGCGCCTCATACTGGAGGGCTTCGGCGGCGATCATCTGGTCGAGCATCTGCTGGGCAAAGAGGGGGCCGGCGCCGGGCGGGATGGACTTATTCCGCTGGGCGACCTCCATGCGCTGCTGAAAATCGGTGACGGTCAGAGGTTGCTTGCCGATTTCGGCGATCACCATGTCCTGTCCGCTCTGGTTGCTGAAGCCGCCTGGGATGAGGTAGGTCACCATGGAAGCCGCGATGAGCAGCATCATCGCACCGAGAACGATGCGCACAATCCTGTCCCGGCGCCGAAACACATCAAACATACGGAGAGCTCCTTGGGGGAATTCCGACACTCCAGTATAGCGAAGCGCGGGGCGGGGGGCTTTCGGAGGGGGGGCGCGCCGGGGGGCTATTTGTGTGCGCCTGGGGGTTGCGCCGTGAACCTAGCCTCCCCTGCCGCACAAAGAAGGACAAGCGGACCGATTCGGCTAGTGATAGGCTGTCGGGATGGCCGCACGCCAGAAAAGTCCACAGAGGGATGATACGGGGGTCTTTCTTGCAATCGTGGGGGTGCTGGCCGTGCCTCTAGTCTACGTCCTCCAAGCCAACGGCGTGATCACAATACCAGGGATGCCTTCGCTTCTGATGTATGTAGCCATTATCATCCTGTTCACATGGGCGTACTGTAGGTGGCGCACTCCCTCCACGTGGAACCCGGTTAAACGTTGGCTTACTCTACTTGTGCTTGTGTTCGCGTTGGCAGTTCTGTCCTATTTTGGCGTCTCAAAACAGTATGGTCGGGACCACTCTCTGGAGTCCAGCGCAGAGCAAGCGAAGATCGCACTCTTTGAGATGAGGACGTTCACGGGGATGCCCGAGATCACATTCACCCATTTCAACATCTACTACCGCAACGTCGGAAGTCTCCCGGCACGAGCCGTAGGCTCAAAGACGACAATCACGGTTGGCCCTCAGCCAATGTCGCAGAAAGAGATTCAAGAGGCGCAGGATAAAGTACTGTCTTGGCAAGGATGGCAGTCCTACCTTCGCACCAGGAAGAATCAGGATCTACAGCCGGGAGTAGGCCAGTGGTTCAGTTTTCCAGATCAACCGGGAGACGCATCCCGAGACCTAGCAGGGAAGCTTCCCTTTGTGTTCACGCAGCATTGGTACGTATATGCAATGGTCGCCTTCAAGTATTGGGACAGCTCTATGGAGCCAGATGTGTTTGGCGTGACCGAAGGTTGCGTAGGACTCTGGGGAGACCTGACCACGAATCACAATTGTGGTAGGTCCCGCACGTTTCTAGAGCGGGAAGCGTTTACCCACAGCTCTATTACGGCTCAGTAGACCGGCTATGCTGCCTCCAGAACTTCCCGCACGCTCGAGATGTGATCGGCGATCCCAGCGGCCATCGCGGGAGTGGTTCGCAGGGTCTTGTGGACCCGGCAAAAGTTGTAGAACGTGAACCACAGCATGACTCGGGATCGGGGCGTTTGGGACCAGCGCCGAATTCTGGCTGAATCTGCAGTCTCTCTGCGATCTGCGTATGGCCGAGCGCAAGGCAAGCGCCAGAATCGAGCGCGAGGTCGAGCCTCTCAAGGTGGCCTGAGCCGCGCGCCCTACAGCCCCCGCAGGAAGTGGTTGAACTGCCGCTCGCGGGCGATGGTGGTGGAGTCGCCGTGTCCGGGAATCACCAGCGTCTCGTCCGGAAGCGGGAGGAGCTTGTCGCGGATCGAGAGCAGAATCCGCCGGCCGTCGCCTCCCGGCAGGTCAGTCCGGCCGATGCTGTCGCGGAACAGAGTGTCGCCCGAGAGCAGCTTCTTTTCGGCCGGAATCCAGAGGCTGATGCTGCCCGGCGTGTGGCCGGGAGTATCAAGCACCTCGATGCCGGTCGCGCCGACCCGGAGCCGGTCGCCCTCCCGCGCCGGCGTATCGATCTCGGCGCGCTCCGGCGTGGGAATCCCCAGCCAGCCGGCCTGCATGTCGAGCTGATCGTAGAGCGGCAGATCGTCCTCGTTCATGAGGACCGCGGCTCCGGTGGCCGCCTTCAGCTTCTGCGCGCCGCCGATGTGATCGATGTGCGCGTGGGTCACCACGATGGTCGTGATCCGCAGGCCGTGGCGCTTCACGATCTCGAGGATGGCGCCAATGTCGTCGCCGGGATCGACAACCATCCCCTCGCGGGTCTGTTCGTCGCCCAGGATCGAGCAGTTGCAGGCGAGCATGCCGACGGGCAGAATTTCGTGGATCATCTTATACTTCCATTATGGTGTGGATGACGGAGGTGGTCGGGATCCTGATGCGGTGGGCGCACATCGCATCGGCCGCGGTGCTGATCGGGGGACTGGTCTACGCGCGGCTGGTGGTGGCGCCGATGCTTCAAGAATCGTCACCGGAAGAGCGGGGCGAGGCGCTCGACGGGCTCGGCAACCGGTTCCGCCCGCTGGTGTATTCAGCCATCGGCGGCCTGCTGGTCTCCGGACTGTACAACCTGCTGACGCACCCGGGACACACGCCGTACTACCACGCCTGGTTCGGGGTGAAGGTGCTGCTGGCGCTGCATGTGTTCGCCGCGGCGGCGCTGGCGGTGCGGTCCTCGCGCGCGCCGAGCGAAGAGGAAGCGCGCAGGCTGCGGCGGATGAGCGGGGCCATCCTGACGGGGATGCTGGCGATCCTGATTGGCGCCTACCTGCGGCTGATTTTCTAGGAGGGACTTCTTTGTTGTGGGGCGGACCCCAGGTCCGCGGCCGACGCCCCCGTCGGCTTGGCCGGCCGTCGGCGACATGGCGGGTCCAGGGGGA
>DATNLV010000616.1:0-2990 GCA_035602665.1 Bryobacteraceae bacterium
ACCCGCTCTACAATACGATTGCCGGCAGCAGCCTGAACTTGACGCCCACCCTGGCATCCGTGGTGGGTGCGCGTGCGACATACCAGATGACCGCCCGCCTCTCCTTCAGCGCCGGGGGAAGCGGAATCGTTTCCCGTCAGGATCTATCCGGGACAACCATAGGTTCCGATGGCTGGGTCGCCAGCGGCGATATTGCGTACCGCCTGACCCGATACCAGACCATCTCCGCCGGCTACGCCTTCACCCACTTCGTCTACACCGGCCGATTTGGCACGACGGACATCCACTCCTTCAATCTGGGCTACGCGCTGCGCATTGGGCGGAGCTGGGAACTCGCCCTCAACGGCGGCGTTTCCCGTTCCGAGATTCTCGGCGAAATTCTGGATCCTTCGCTCGCCGCGCTCTTAGGTGTTCCCGCCGTCTTTGTCGTAAGCTACGACGTCTCCTACGCGCCGACCGCGTCGGCGGCCCTGACGCGGTCGTTCCATCACGCCACCTGGTCGGCGAACTTCGACCACCTTTCGTTGGGGGCGGGCGGCTTATACGGGGTCTCCACCTACGAACACGGCGGTTCGCTTTACACCTACTCGGGTGTGCGGCGCCTGGATCTGACCCTGGGCGGCGGCTACTACCGCTTCGTTCCCTTCCAACAGGCGCTGGCCGGCTACCACGCCATTGGAGCCAGCGGCGGCTTCAGCGTCCACCTGGGCAGGGGATTCTCGTGGGTCGGCCGCATCGACTGGCGAGACTATACCTTTACCACCGGCTTACGGCGGAACTCTTACTTCTCTACTTTCGGGATTGCCTGGCGTCCCGGCCGCGGCCCCGTGTCGCTATGGTGATCTGACTTGATTCCGAGCACGCAAGAACACATCCTGGTGGTCGACGACGAGCAGTCGCTGCTGGTCGTCATGGAGCAGTATCTGCGCCGCCTCGGTCATTCCGTCGTGGCCTGCCGCTCCGGCCTGGAGGCGTGGGAGTTGTTCGAGAAGGCCCCCACTTCCTTCACCCTGGTGCTGGCCGATATCACCCTGCCCGAGATGTCCGGCGCCGAACTGCTCGCGCGTATGCTCCGCCTGAACCCCCGCGCCTGCATCCTGGTTTGCAGCGGCTATCCGTTCGACATGGCGACCTTGCCCGCGGTCTACCAGCGCCAGACCGGATTCCTTCAGAAGCCGTTCACCCCTCGAATGCTGGCCGCTTCCATCGAGACCCTGCTGGCCGCCCGCGACGCCGGCAATAGCACCAGCGCCGACAGCGCCAGCACCGAACCGCGACCGTGAGGGAGCGGACGTCCACAAGCCCGCCACCCTAACACGACGCCGTTACCGAGCCGCGACCGCAAGGGAGCGGGCCTGCGCCCTCACTCCGCCTCGTCCGCCAGTACCGACAAGGTTGAAACGCGTCGCTTTCCGGCAGGAGTTCTTTGGGCGCCACGTTGTGCGCCAATGCAGGCGGGCGCTTGGCTGGAGTCCGACTTTCGAATCCTATCTGCGTTCATCGGCGTTCATCGGCGGCCATCAATCTTCCGAGCGCCGCTTTACGCTGAACCCACCGACGAGACGAACCTGTCTGGTTCCTGCTCGTCGCGGTCAGCGAGCGGGGCTGCCCTCACTCCGTCTCGTCCGCCAACTCCATGAGGCGTTCGGCGAAGTCCTCGCCCGATTCCGACCACAGGCTCTGCCGCTCGATCGGCACCTTCTGCTCGACGTCGCGCGCCAGACGCACGATGCTTTGCAGGTTGGAGTGCGCCTTCCGCCCGCTCTGCGGCACGCCCGGCATCGGCATAAAGCGTTCCTCCGCTCCCAACTCCAGCCGCACGTGCTCCCCCACGTCGTTTTCGAACTGCGGTCCAAAACACGTCAGCGTCACCGGCGATGGAGACAGTTTCCAGTTGCCGTTCGCATCCATGCGCCAAAGGTCCCACCAGCCCTCTACCAGGTAGGCGCAATCCGGCTCCGGAAACTCCTCGGCGAGTTCGATCACCGTGTCTACATCCACATCGCCCGCGAACATTTGTTCCAGGACCCCCGGCTCCGTGAACTCGATGGCGTAGATCCTGAGCGCGGTGATACCGGGCCGCAGGGCCGAAAACGGGAAAAGGTGCAGCAGTTCCCGGAACCGTTCGAGCATCGTCTGCTCGTCGAACTCGCGTAGCCAGAGGGAAAGACAGAGCTGATCGGGCATGGGCCTATTCGACGCGCTCCGTAAGCTTCACCGGCTGGGCCAGCCGGAAACTCAGGCGGGTCTCAACCGGAAGTTCGGTCGCCTTGCGGTGCGTAGCGGCAGCCACTCCGCCGCCCGCGGCCCCGCCCGCGCCCGCGCCGATCGCCGCGCCTTTTCCGCCTCCTGCGATCGCTCCGATCACGGCGCCAAGCACGGCCCCGGCGCCGACTTTCTCGCCCGTCTGCTTGCCGGTATCGGCGGAGCCTTGGCGCGTCACCCGCTCCGTGGTAATGGGCACGTCCTGGCCGTCCGAGGTGTGAAGCTTGATCAGCTGCAGCGCCAGGTCCTTGCCGTTTTGCCCCGTGTCGATCACTCTTCCCTCGATGTGCGCGCCGCGCTCCGCCACCGCGAAACCGTCCACCACCAGCGGTTGATCCAGAGTGGCCGAGAACGCGTCTCCGGCATGGTTCTTGCTGCTGCTCAGCGAGTCCGCCAGACGCACCGTGATGAGCGCGCCCGCGGGAATCGTGGCGTTGTGAGGCTGGCGTGGCTCGGGCGGTGCCGTCTGCGCCATCGGTGGCGGATTGAGCACCACCGCCGGGTGAGGCGGTGGTGTGGGATCGAGCGGCGGAACGGGTGTCGCCACCGCCGGCGCCTGCATCTGGACCGGCATCGGATCGGCCACTGGCTCCCGGTTCTCGGCAACCTGCTCGTGCCGCTCTCGCTCTCTACGGCTGGGCGCCGGTTTCCGCCGCGCCGGAGTCGAGTCGACGACCGGAGCCGATGCCACCCCGGCGGGAGTCGCCGCTGGCGTTGCCTCGGGC
>DATNLV010000617.1:0-3076 GCA_035602665.1 Bryobacteraceae bacterium
TCGGCCGACATATTGTTCGACGTGGCCGGTCTGGCCGAGACCGTGGGGTCGGCCAACTGGCATTCGCCGAGGGAGTGGAACATGGCAAAACTCCCTTTCGACCATTCGTTTCTTCCTTTGTATGCGGACCACGTTTGCCGAATTCTCGCTGCGGCGCGCGGACTGAGCCGGCGCTGCCTGGTGTTGGATCTCGACAACACGCTCTGGGGTGGCGTCATAGGCGATGACGGGTTGCATGGCATCCATGTGGGCCAGGGCGACCCGGAGGGGGAAGCCTATCTGAGCTTCCAGCGGTACATCGTTCTGTTGCGCCAACGGGGAGTCGTGCTGGCGGTGTCCTCGAAGAACGAGGACGAGACGGCGCGCCTGCCGTTCCGCCGGCATCCCGATATGCTGCTGCGCGAAGGGGACTTCGCCGTTTTTCAGGCGAACTGGAACGACAAGGCGAGCAACATTCAAGCGATCGCCAACACGTTGGCTCTTGGCCTCGATTCTTTTGTTTTTGTCGATGACAATCCGTTTGAACGGAATAGGGTTCGCGAAGCTCTGCCAGGAGTAGCGGTACCCGAGATGCCCGAAGATCCGGCCGAATACGCACGGACCCTCAGCGCCGCGGGCTACTTCGAGGCCGTGACGTTTTCCCAGGAAGACCTGAAGCGGGCCGCCTACTACACAGGCAACGCGCAGCGTGCAACCCTGGAGCGGCAATCGGGCGACGTGAATGCCTACCTGGCTTCGCTCGAAATGGAGATCGACTTCCGGTCGTTCGACCAGACGAGCCGCTCCCGGATTACTCAACTGATCAACAAGTCGAATCAGTTCAACCTCACGACCCGGCGCTACACGGAGGCGGATGTGGCGGCCTTGGAGGCCGATCCGGACGTTTTCACGTTACAGGTGCGGCTCCGCGACAAACTTGGCGACAACGGCATGATCAGCGTGGTCATCTGCCGCCGGGCGGAACCCGTGGTTTGGGAGATAGACACCTGGTTGATGAGCTGCCGCGTTCTGGGAAGGCGCGTTGAAGAGGCGGTACTGCTGGAATTGCTCGGCCATGCCAAGCGCCAGGGCACGATCAAACTACGGGGAGTCTATCGTCCGACGGATCGGAACAAGCTGGTCGAGGAGCATTACGCGAGGTTGGGATTCGCGCCCACCGGAAAGGGACCAGATGGGAGCACGGTGTGGGAGCTGGATGTCGCCTCCGCGAGTCTGGAGCCACCACCCCTGGCCGTCAGGCGTCCCGGCGTTGAACCGCCGCCGGTAGAGGCGGTGCGGTGAGCGCGCCGGAAAAACGCGAGGATGGGCTGCCGCGTATTGACTGTTTGCTGTTGCCCCTGGTGGTTCTATCGGTGGCTTCGGCAGCGCTGGGCGCCGGGGAAGTGATTGCCAGACGGCTGTTTGTCGAACGGGGCGCGTTCACCTGTGCGGAACACAACGGCCAGAAGCCAAACTGCGTATGTCGTTTCAAGAACGCGGAGGGCCCCGAAGTGGAATACCGTTTCAACCAATGCGGATTCCGTTCGACGAGCGCCTGCGGAACCAAGCCCCGTGGTGCGGTTCGCGTGGTCTTCATGGGAACATCGATCACGTTGGGGCTGCACGTTCGCGCCGACGAGACATTCGCGGCGCGCGTTGAAGCGGCTCTCAATCGGAGGTGCGGCGTGCGGGTCGAATCGCAGAACATGGGCGCCTTCTCGTCCCTGTCGGCCCAGCCGGAACTAGTTGCCAAGGCCCTCGCACTGGAGCCCGACGTCATTGTTCTGGCGTTATCGCCCTTCGATATTGAGGAACAGCCAGGGAAGGCCGGCGGTAACGCGCGAACCTGGTTCGACCGGGCGGAGTTGGGCTGGCGCAACCTGGCGCTGAGAATGCGCGGAACCAGCCTCGTGTTCGCGGTGGCGCACTTCATGCTGCTGGACGAGCAAATGCTCTATCGGACGTACTTGAGCAACGGAGCGTCCCGCGAGGTGATGAGCTTTCCTCCACCGCCCGGGGGTGAGCGAAGGTTCAACGAGTTCTCGAGTATTCTGGATCGCATGACGACCAGGCTCAAGGGCTCAGGCGTGCCCCTGCTGGTGATGACGACGCCCAACCGGGTTGCCGCCTCGATGGTGAGCAATCGCTCGCAGGTGGAAGGTACGGACGCCCTCTGGTTTGGACGCCGGATTGGCGAGATTGCAGTCCAACATGGCGCGCTGACGTTGGATGCAACACTGGAGTTCGCTGGTGCTCGCCACGCCGAACGTCTTTTCTATGCCGTCGACAATCATCCGACCGGCGCCGCGCATGCGATCATCGCACAGGCGCTTGTGAAGCGTCTGACGGACGGCGCCATCCCCCGGTTGGCCGCTTGTCCTACGCCCCGTCCTGGAGGCCGCTGATATCGATGACGGGCGCCTCACTACGCTTCCTGGCTTTCAGCGCGCTGGTCATTCTGCTGGCGAACCTGTCGCGGCGGTTCGCATGGCGGCAGACGGTGCTCCTGGCGGCGAATGCCGCGTTTCTGTGGGAATGTGCCGCCGGGGAGTCCCTGCTGCCCCTGATCGCTTTCGTAGGGTATGGCTATGGCGGGCTGAAACTGTTGGAGGCCCGGCGGGCACGCGCCATTGCGCCAATCCTCGTGGGCAGCCTGCTCATCTACATCTGGTTGAAAGAATACGCATTTCTGCCGTCGGCGCTGTTGCTGAGGAGCCCCTATTCCACAATCGGCCTTTCATACATCCTGTTTCGCATCATCCACCTACTGGTAGATGCGCGCAGCGGTGCCCTGGGGGGCCGGGTCGGCCTGGTCTCGTACCTGACCTACACCCTGAACTTCACCACGCTCGTCGCCGGCCCGATTCAGCGCTATCAAGATTTCGATAAGGGGACGCGGACGGCCGGACGGCCGTCTATCATACACATTGGAGAGGGGCTAGAGCGTATCATCGTTGGCTGCTTCAAAGCGAACGTTCTGGGGCTGGCATTTGCCATTCTGAAGACCGACGCGGCTCGCCAAGTGGCTGGGGCGGCCTCCTGGGGGGACCGTGTGTTGGCGGGGGCCGCGTTGGTCGCATCTTGCCCCCTCCTCCGG
>DATNLV010000645.1:0-2001 GCA_035602665.1 Bryobacteraceae bacterium
ACCTTGCCGGCCTCGCCGCCACGCACTACGACGACGTGGTATATCCTCACGCGGACGACATCGATAGCCAAAGCGCGAAGCCCGCGTTCCAAGCGTTGATTTACCCGCCCAGGATCGAGGCTACTTACTCCAGGGATACCCCGCCGGCCTTCCTCGCCTGTGGCGGCGACGACCAGATCGCGGCCGACGTGCCCAACCTGTATCTGGCCCTCAAGAACGCGAGCGTTCCGGCTGAGCTTCACATCTATGCCGGCGTCGGCCACGGCTTCGGCATTCGCCCAATCAATTCGCCCGCAGTCGCCGGCTGGATCGACCGCTTTCGGGAATGGCTAGCCGCCCAGGGTCTGCTGACGAAGAAGTAAGCAGGCCGCCCGTCTCAGGGTGACTCACCTCCATCAAAGCTGGGGCTGTGGCACGCCGCTCTCGCACCGAAAGGTATATCCTGAGAGGCCGATGAGAGTCTTGCTCTACGCAGCGCTTCTCTTTTCCGCGGCAGGAGCGTCATTGGCAGCGCACCGGCTGGCGTTCGTCAGCGACGGCTACAGCTGGTATCAATCCGGCAAGGTCAGGGTGTTCTTCTCCGCCGATTTCACCCGGGAGCTCGGGCCAATGGGCGACGGGATTGAGTACAGCCGAGAGTTTCATGAGACCTTGGGTCGTCTCTTTCGCTCGGGGAAGCTCAATGGGGAGATGTTTCAGGAGCAGATCGGGAACAGCCCTGCGGCGGTGTCACACGTCGCCACGAGCGATGGGAGTCAGCACCGGCCCGGGGACGTTTTCGGCGCGATGGAAGCCTACCAGGGTCCTCTCATAAAGATCCTCAACTTCAAAATCTTCTCGCGCTCGGAGACCTGGCTGGAAACGATCACTTACGAGCTATGGGTCACGACGTCTCGGCCGGAGAACGGCTGGGGCGAGTTTCACAGGTTCCGAGTCACAATCAAGAAGCGCTTCCTTCTCCCGCCCAGACTGGTGAAGCTAGAATACAGTGGGAGCCAGATCTGAACTGGTCGCAGGATGCAGGCGCTACTGCCTGAAACCCTCGCACCGAGCCCCACCGTGCCTTTCTCCACCTGCCTCCTGCCTCGCCCAGCGCCCCCAGCGGTCCGTTCAGTGATCGCCCCGTTGATTCCGCTCGGCCCGATAGATCACGAAGCTCCCGCCCACCTTCTTGTGGTAGAACATCTCCTTGCCGTCGAGGGAAATCGTCGGAGCTTCCACAAATCCGGCGAGTGCGGTCAATACCCGTGGTTCGCCGAACGGTTCGCTGACCGACCTCCGGATCGCCACCATGATGCGAAGCCTGGCCCCGGGCGCGTCCGAGCCCGCCATCAACTGGCTGGCGCGAGTGAAGTAGAGTTCCCGTTCGTCGGCGGAAACGGCGGGCGCGTATTCGAGGGCCTCGGTGTTGATGTTTTTCATGATGCGGCCGCTGTCCGGATCGATGCGGAAGACGCCACCCTTCAGGCGCGCCACCATCAGGTCGGATTGTTTCGGCGCCGGAGCGCCCGGAGCCATGACCGCCCGCGAAATGTACAGCGTCTGCCCGTCCGCACTGATGCACGCATCCATATTGATCGTTCCCAGCGTCTTCGGGCTGATGTCGCCCGGAACGGGACGGACGTTCTTCACGGCCTTGCCATCGAACTCGCCGGCGTAGAGTGAATTCAGCGTTCGGCCATAGTCCCGGACCGTCGTGAAATAGAAGTGTCCGGCCCGGTCCATGCTGGGCACGGCATCTAGCACTTCCGAATTGACGCCCGGGAGTTCGCCCAGGTAGTGGAAGGAGAGCTTTCCCGTCCGCTCCGCGAAATGGATGTTGGTGTTGATCCGCGAGTCATTTTCGTTGTTGAAGAAGAGATACCGCCCATCCGGCGAAAGGAACGGTTCCATAGCGGCGCCTGCGTAGCCCTCAATCGAGACTGGCTCGGGCTTGACGAAGAGATCGCTTTCCTTCTCCCTGCCCGTATAGACCGGCAGCGGGGATGCGTTGCCCGGGGC
>DATNLV010000646.1:0-2706 GCA_035602665.1 Bryobacteraceae bacterium
ACGGATACAGGAGCCTGGGCACACGGCCCGGCTGGATCTGGGGCTTTCAACCCGAGCCAGGCGGCTTCGCCTGCGCCTGAAGCGCGCGGCCCGCGACGAGCGCCTCGAGGTCGGCTTCCCGCAGCGCGGAGATGGTGGTGACCGCGCGCACCACGCCCCGGGCATCCACCAGGAACGTACGTGGAATCCCCTCCACCCCGTACGCCTGATGCACGGTGCCCTCCAGATCGAGCGCCACCCAGCCGGCCATGGGCCGCTTCTTCAGAAACTCCGTGACGGTCTCGGGATCTTCCGCGCTGACCGCGACGAACTGAACCTGGCCCTTGAACCTCAGCGCGAGCGAGTTCCAGCGGGGGATCTGCTCGACGCAAGGCCCGCACCAGGTGGCCCAGAACTCCACCACCATAGGGGCGTTGCGCGGCAGGCCGGTTCCGTTCAGCAGTTCGAGCCGGCTGAGCGGCGGCGCGGCATCGCCGGCGCTCAGGGATAGCGCGGCCAGCAGCACGGGGAGCACATCGATTTGACGACCAAGCCGGCCAAAACGTGGAGAGCCGCGTTTGATGTAAGCTGTTCACGGTCAGTATGCTCTATCCAATCTCAGTGCCCAAGCCGGACAGCGCGGAGGACCTCATCGGTTTCATCGACGCAGATGGCCGGGTCGTCATTCCGCCGTCGTACGCGGGCGGTGCCTACTTCCTTGAAGGCAAGGCCTCCGTGTTGGACTCCAGCAAGAAGTCCGGATTCATCGATGGCCTCGGCAACGTTGTCATACCATTCCGTTTCTACGGCTGCGGGCTTTTCAAGGATGGCCTTTGTTCGTTGAATGGTGGCTACATCGACCATTCCGGGGACTGGTTCATCACGCCTCGGTTTCTGGTCAACAGCAGCTTTTCCGAAGGGCGGGCATTCGCCTCGGTCGACGGCGAGACCTTCGGGTTCATCAATTTCTCCGGCGACTTCGTCGTTCTTCCACAGTTCGAATTGTGCCGCGCATTCAGCGGCGGCTTGGCAGCAGTTCGCCGCGAAGGCCGGTGGGGCTTCATCGACCATCGCGGAGAAATGCAAATCCCGCCGGTGTTCGAGGGACAATACGCGCTGGCTTTTTTCAATGGGGTCGCCGGCGTCCAAATCGACGGCCGCTGGGGGTTCATCGATGAGTGTGGCAAGCTCGTCTTGAAACCCATCTACGACCAGGTGAAGTCGTTCTCCGAGGGGTACGCTTCGGTGCAGCGCGACCGCAAGTGGGGCCTCGTCAACCCTGATGGAAAGCTGGCTCTCGACTACCAATTCGATGATCTTGGCTTACTCAACGGAGGAATGGCCCCGGCGACGGGGGACGGAAAGGCCGGGTTCATCCGCGCCGACGGGTCGTGGGCGATCGAGCCGGCATTTGACAAGTGCTACCGATTCTTCGGCCAGTTGGCGGTTGCCCGCAAGGGGAAGGTCTACTGCTATCTCCGGCGCAACGGCAGCGTCGTCTGGACATCTGAACCAGGCGCCTATACGGCCTCGCCACCGGTCCCATTTGTCATCTAGCGGAAAGGACGCGGCGCGGTCGGGCTCCATCACCGCCCCGGCGGCACGTAGTACAGCAGCATCCCTTTTCCCACCCGCTCGACGGGCTTCAGCGTGGCGAGGTCGGGCCACGGCCGCAGGGGCGGGTCCACACCCATGCGCATGACCTTCCACATGGTGATGCTCACGGCGTTCCAGCCGGGCCCGGGAGCGAGCGCCGACCCGAAATCGATGGGCGGCAGGCCGCGCTTGTCGTAGAAGTCGAATACCAGCGGCCGGAACGTGACGCTCGAGGCGCCCAGCTCGCGCAGCCGCGTTCCGAGGCGTGTCATGTCCTGGCCCCAGTCGAGATCGGAATCGGCCACGATGCGCTCCGGCTCGTCCCCGGCAATCAAGTTGAAGTAGGGGAGATAGTCGGGGTGCGCGGCGAGCGACGTCAGCGCGAACCATCCGGCCAGAACCAGCAGCGCGATGTTGGCCCAGGTATTGCGAGAGGCGCGCTCGCCAGGCAGCGCCCACAACTGCCACACCCACCAGCCAAAGCCGCGGGGAAGAACGGCGACCACGGCTTCGCCCCAGTTCCCATGGCGCCCCCACTCGTACAGGCGCACCGTGCCGATGGCCGCCATGATCGCCAGTCCCATGTAGATCGGAAGGATGTGCCGCAGCCCCACGTTAATGTGGCCGGCCATGCCCACGCCCAGGATGGCCAGCGCGAAACCCAGCGGCACCAGGTACGCGCCGCTCATCTGGCGCCATCGCGCCAGCGACACCACCGCGCCGATCCCCGCCAGCGCCAGGAACGGAAGCGGCGTCTTCACCGCCAGCACGACCGGGAAGAAGTACCACCAGCCGAAGACCTTGTGCTCACCCAGAAGGTAGGCGAGATGGCCCGTGCGATTGTGCTCCATGACGCTTTTTATGCCGCTCCACAGCTCTGGCGCGGGCGTCGGCCCAAAGTGGAAACGGTATCCGGCCCAGATCACCAGCGCCGCCACGCAGCAGGCCGCCGCGATCGGTAGCGCCAGGCGCCGGGCGTGGCCGAACAAGCCGCGGAATCCCGGCCACCCCCCCACCAGATACGCGAGCAGCGCCGCCGCAACCACCGCCGGAAAGAACGCCAGGCTCGAAAACTTCGCCAGCACCGCCAGTCCCCCCGCAGCACCGAACAGCGCGCTCCGCCGCCACGTC
>DATNLV010000658.1:0-4196 GCA_035602665.1 Bryobacteraceae bacterium
ACGAGCCACGAGCCACGAGCCACGAGCCCCGTTTGACAGGGATCGCTTCCCATTGGTAAGCTAAGGTTTTCAAAGACGAAGGAGCAGACCAGTCTGTCCATGAATACCCCATTTCCGACGGAGAAGGAGATCGCGCGCGCCTGGCATGTTTTGGACGCCGAGAACGTCCCCCTGGGACGCCTCGCGAGCCGGGCCGCTATGCTCCTGATGGGCAAGCACAAAGCCATTTTCACCCCGTTTCTCGATACGGGGGACCATGTCATCGTCCTCAACGCCGCCAAGGTGCGGCTGACCGGGCGCAAGGAAGACCAAAAACTGTATCGCCGTCACAGCGGATATCCGGGCGGGCTGGTCGAGGTGGTCGCGAAGAAAGTTCGCGCCACGCGTCCGGCAAAGCTGGTCGAGGACGCCGTCGAGGGCATGCTGCCCAAGACCAAACTCGGCAAGCACATGATCCGGAAACTGCGGGTTTACGCGGGTGACAAGCATCCGCACCAGGCGCAGAAGCCGGTGGCGATGACACTGACCAACATTTGAGAGAGGATTTCTGAGTGGCAGCTCAAGTTCAACACCTAGGCACGGGCCGGAGAAAGCGTTCGGTGGCTCGTGTGTTTTTGCGGCCGGGCAAGGGGCAGATCACGGTCAACAGCCGGTCGTTTGAGGATTACTTCGTCACCGAAGCATGCCGTACCGCGGTGCGGCAGCCGCTGCTGGCCACCGAGACGGCCGACCGTTTCGACGTTCTGGTGCTGACCGATGGCGGAGGAATGGTGGGACAGGCCGGCGCCTGCAAGCTCGGTATCGCCCGCGCGCTGGTCGAGTTCAATGCGGAGCTGAGGCCCCGGCTGAAGGCGGCCGGGCTGCTCACGCGCGATCCCCGCAAGCACGAGCGGAAGAAGTACGGCCAGAAGGGCGCGCGCAAGCGGTTCCAGTTCTCCAAGCGGTAATGAGTGGCGCGAAGGGCAGTTCCATGGCGCTTCGCGCGTCGCAGTTCTTTCCCTATCCCGGGCGCGGGCAAATTTCGCTTTGGACCGCCAGCGCCCCGGGGAAACCGGGACAAGCTGAAGCTTGTCCTACAACAACCTGAACAGGAGGAAGTTTGCCGTCAATTTCGATGAAAGAATTGCTCGAAGCGGGCGTTCATTTCGGGCACCAGACCAAGCGCTGGAATCCGAAGATGAAAGAGTACATCTTCGGCGAACGCAATGGCATTTACATCATCGACCTTCAAAAGACGCTGAAGCTTTTCAAAGAGGCCATGCGCTTTGTGGGCGAGATGTCGTCGCAAGGCAAGATCGTGTTGTTTGTGGGGACCAAGCGGCAGGCACAGGAGGCCATCTCCGAGGAAGCCACCCGCTGCGGCATGTACTACGTGAACCAGCGCTGGCTGGGCGGTCTTCTCACCAACCACGTCACCATTCAGAAATCCATCAAGCGGCTCAAGGAACTTGACCTGCTGGCTACCGAGAGCGCCTACGCCGGCCGCTCGAAGAAAGAAATCACGCGCCTGGAGCGCGAGCGCAAGCACCTGCAGCAGTACCTGGCCGGCATCAAGGAAATGCCGGGGCTGCCGGATTATCTCTGCGTCATCGACTCCAACAAGGAAGAGATCGCCGTGCGCGAAGCGCGCAAGCTCGGGATTCCGGTGGTGGCCGTGGTGGACACCAATTGCGATCCCGACATGGTGGATTTGCCCATTCCGGGCAACGACGACGCACTGCGCGCCATCCGGCTGTTCTCGAGCAAGATCGCGGATGCCGTGATCGAGGGCAAGGCGCTCGCAACCGAGCAGGAGTTCGCGGCCGAGAAGATCGTCACCGACGAGACGCCGCTCGAGGAAATCCCCGAGTACACGCAGTACGTCGACCCGCGCTACGCCGACCAGCTCATGAGCGAGAGCATCCCGGACGAGGATCTGCCCTCGATGTCGCTGCCGCGCAAGGGGCCGGCGATCGAGAGCGGCGAGGATGCGGCCCGCGCGGCCGAACCCGTCGTGCGCGAGGAACGTTCGTAGCCGCTCCCTCACGGTCGCGGTTCGGAATTAAGGACGGTATATACCTATGGCGGAAATTACCGCGCAGTTAGTGAAACAGCTCCGCGAGCGCACCGGCGCGGGCATGATGGAATGCAAGAGCGCGTTGACGGAAGCCCAGGGCGACCTGGGCGAGGCGGAAACCGTGCTGCGGAAACGCGGCATCGCCTCGGCGGCCAAGAAGGCCACGCGCGCTACCCGGCAGGGTCTCATCGCCAGCTACATCCACCCGGGCTCCCAGCTCGGCGTGCTGGTTGAGGTCAACTGCGAGTCCGACTTCGTCGCGCGTACGGAAGAGTTCCAGCAGCTGGTGCACGACATCGCGATGCAGGTGGCCGCGGCGGATCCGCAGTTCATCCGCCGGGAAGACGTCACCGAGGACGTGCTCGCCAAAGAGCGCGACATTCAAAAGGCGCGCGCCCTCGCCGAAGGCAAGCCGGAGAAGATCGCCGACAAGATCGTCGAAGGCCGCATGAGCAAGTTCTACGAGGAGATCTGCCTCCTCGATCAGCCCTTCATCAAAGAGAACACGCTCACGATCGGCCAGCTGATCGCCACCAAGATCGCCAAGACCGGCGAGAACATCACCGTGGCGCGCTTCACCCGCTTCAAGCTGGGCGAGCGCGACCAGGCCGGGGAATAACCCCGCAAGAGGCAGCGTGGCCACTTACGACCGCATCCTGCTGAAGCTCAGCGGCCAGGCGCTCGCCGGCCAGGGCAGTTTCGGGATCGATCCGGAAAAGGTGCGCGGCCTCGCCCGCGAGATAGCCGAGGTGGCGCAAGCCGGCATCCAGATGGGCGTGGTGGTGGGGGGCGGCAATTTCTTCCGGGGCGTCGCCGCCGCCGCCAAAGAGATGGACCGCGTCACGGCGGACCACATGGGCATGCTGGCCACGGTCATCAATTCGCTGGCGCTCCAGGACGCTCTCGAACACCAAGGCGTTCCCACCCGAGTGATGACCGCCATCGAAATGCGGCAGGTCGCCGAGCCCTACATCCGCCGGCGCGCCATGCGGCACCTGGAGAAGGGCCGCGTCGTGGTGTTCGCGGCCGGGACGTCCAATCCGTATTTCTCTACCGACACGGCGGCGACCCTGCGCGCGCTCGAGATCCGGGCGCAGGTCATCGCCAAGGGAACGCGCGTGGACGGGGTTTATGACCGGGACCCGCTGCTCTCCCAGGATGCCGTGCGCTATCGGGAGATCTCCTATTCCGACGTGCTGGCGAAGGCGCTGGGCGTGCTGGATGCGACCGCGGTGGCCATGTGCCGCGAGAACCACCTGCCCATGATCGTCTTCGACCTGAACGTCCCCGGCAACATTATGCGAATATCGATGGGGGAGCCGGTAGGCACCCTGATTCACTGATTCGTGGGAGTCATATGAAACCAGGACAGTCCGCAGCAACTCCGCAGACATTCCAGACGGTACGAGAAGCCGAGGCCAGCGGCAAGACGCGCATGGAGAAGGTGCTTTCCGACCTGCAGCACGCGCTGGCGACCATCCGCACGGGGCGGGCTTCGATCAGCCTGCTCGACCCCATCCGCATCGATTACTACGGCACGCCGACGCCGTTGAATCAGGCGGCTACCCTGCACGTGCCCGAGCCGTCGCTGATTACGGTGCAGCCCTGGGACGTCTCTCAGATCGGCATGATCGAGAAGGCCATCCGCGCCTCCGACCTGGGCCTGAACCCATCGAATGACGGCAAGCTGATCCGCGTCCCGATCCCCGCTCTGACAGAAGAGCGCCGCAAGGAGCTGGTCAAGCATCTCCACAACGTGGCCGAAGATCACCGGGTGAGCATCCGCAACATCCGGCGCGACGTCAACGAATCGCTGAAGAAGCTCCTTAAGGACAAACTGATCAGCGAAGACGACGAGCGGCGCGCCATCGACGAGGTGCAGAAGCTCACCGACGCTCACATGCTGAAGGTTGACCAGGCGGCCAAGGCCAAAGAGAAAGAAGTGATGGAGCTGAGGTAGCGGTCAGCCGAAGGCTGACCGCTACCAGCTCTCAGCTCTCAGCTTTCAGCCTCGCCTCCGGCTAACGCCGGATTGAACATCCTGTGACTGGGGGGCCATAGAGGCGGTATCGTGCAAGAGAGCGCGACCGCAGCTATGGCCCTTTCAGCATTCGTGCATGTGCCGCTCTTTCAGCATGGC
>DATNLV010000660.1:0-6973 GCA_035602665.1 Bryobacteraceae bacterium
CCCCACACCTCGACCGGGCAGATCGGGACATACGGCGCCGAGGGCACCGGGTGGTGGCTGGCCATCTGCTCGGCCAGGGCCGTGACCGCAAATCCCTCCGCCGCGGCCTTGCGGATCAGCTCGACCATCGAGTAGCCGGGCACGGGGCGCGCGTCGCCATTGTGAAACAGCGCGGCGGTCAGTTTGTTTTCGAAGCGGATTTGTCCAAGACGCATGTTAGTTTCTGGTCGATGGTAGATGGCCGATGGCTGAAAGGTGGCTAGCGGCCGTCTCCGTTCAAAACTTCACCTTCGGGGCTTCGCGGGCGCCGGGCTCGGTGGTGAAATAGGCGCTGTTCTTCGAGAAGCCGAAGAGCGAGGCGGCGATGTTGTTGGGGAAGAGCTCGATATCCGTGTTGTAGCGCTGCACTGCCTCGTTGTACTTCCGGCGCTCGACCGCGATGCGGTTTTCGGCTCCCGCCAACTCGTCCTGAAGGCGCAGGAACTGCTGGTCCGCCTTCAGATTCGGGTAGTTTTCCACCACCACCAGCAGGCGGCCGAGGGCGCCATCGAGCTGATTGTTGGCGGCGATCTTTTCGGTCGGCGTGTGGGCGCCACCGAGGGCGGCGCGGGCGGCGGCCACGGCGTCGATCACTCCCGACTCGTGCTTGGCATAGCCTTTGACGGTCTCGACCAGGTTGGGAATCAGGTCGGCGCGCCTTTGGAGGACCACGTCCACCTGGTGCCACTGGGCTTCGATCGAGTTTTGTTCGCGAACCAGGTCGTTGCGCATGGAAACCAGCCGGGCGCCGAACAGCAGCGCGACCAGCAGCAGCACCACGATCACAATCAGGGCGATTTTCATTTCGGCTCCTCGGTGTCCAGGCGATCGACCGAGTCGATCACCGTCTGAATCTGCTTCATGTAGTCCGCAAGCAAGGGGACGGGTTCGATGTCCCGGGGCTTGATTTTCTCTTCGCGCAGGTCGAGCAATTTGAGGAAGGGCTCGGGGTCGATGCCGAAGCGTTCCCGGGCCTGGGCGATCGGCTCGCGCTTGCCGAACCGCGCCTCCACGCCGTGCAACAGCAAGGCGTGCCGGAAGAGCACGCAAAACGTCGAGACCGATTCCGCCAGCAGGTTGCGCAGCAGGCTGGCATCTTCGAGGATTCCGGCGGCCCTCTGCCGCAGGCGCAGCAGCTTGGCCCGCAGGTCGTGTTCCACCTGGGCGCGGTAGTAGCGCTTGTCGATCTCGAGCCCGGCGGCGAAATCCTGGCCGTAGAGGACGCGATGGCGTTCCCGGATGTCGTGGAACTCGATGGGGAAACAATCGGACGAATCGCGGACCTCTTCCTCGGTCAGCATGAGCGGCGAGGGATTGCCCTTCTCGCGCCACCAGCGCACGATGGCGCTGGATTCCGCGAGTTCGCGCGGGGTGACGTCCGCCAGCATGCAGACCACGTTGAGGTCCGAGAACTTCGCGTGATGATCGCCCGAGGCCGCCGAACCGTAAAGGATCACCGACTTCAGACGATCGCCGTGAGCCTTCTTCAGCCGGTCAACGAGCTGTGTCAGGAGCCGTTCCATAAGCCACCTCACCAACTGCCGGACGCGCCTCCGCCTCCGGAGTCGCCTCCTCCAAAGCCGCCGAATCCGCCGCCACCGGAATCGAAGCCGCCGAATCCGCCGCCACCGCCTCCGCCTCCGCCCCCGCGGCCGCCCATCAGGTTGCCGAGGATCATGCCGGTGAGGAAGCCGCCGAAGCCACCGCCGCCGCGGCCTCCGCCCTTGCCCCGGAGCACGTTCATCAGCAGGAAGAACGCGAAAATGCCGACGGGAATGACCCAGGACGGCAGTCCGGTGCGGTGCGGCCGGCGCTGGAGCGGCTGCGGGGCGGGCACGGCGGGGATGGCGTCCTTGGCCTGCGAGATGCGGGTCCCGATCTCGCTGGCGGCTTCGAGCAAGGCGTCGCCGTAGCGCTCCGCGCGAAGATATGGCTGCATCCCGCGCAAGACGTCGCCGGCGAGTCCATCGGTGATTGCCGGTTCGAGACCGTAGCCCAGTTCCAGGCGGCTTCTACGGTCGCCGATCGCCACCAGAAGCAGGACGCCGTTGTCCTTCCCTTTCTGGCCGACGCCCCACTTGCGGAACAGGTCGTTCGCAAACTGGTCAACGGGCTCGCCGTCGAGACTGGGCACGGTGACAATGGCCATCTGGACGCCGGTGGCCTGCTCGAGGCTGGCGCAATACTGCTCCAGGCGCTGGCGGCTGGAGGCGTCCACCACGTTGGCGAAGTCGCTGACATAACCCTGCGGCTTCTGGGCGGTGTAATCCACGGCCCACACCGCGGCTGCGGACAGGGACAGCAGGAACGTCGCTCGGAGAGAGTTTCGCAAGGTAAGAACATTAGTGTAGCGCCGCGCGCGGTGCGGCGTGGAAGGACTCGGCGGGACTGAAGTCCCGCGCGGGCTGAAGCCCGCCCCCCGATGGTCCGACTATGCTAGCTTCTTAGCTGGATGCGACTCTCGACTGCGTTGACGATTGGCGCCCTGACGGCCGCCCTGGGCCTGTATGTGTACGCGCAAAACGCGCCGGAGAAGGCCGAGCCATTTGCGGGGAAGGGCATGCCGCCGCGGTCGTCGCCGGCCGATTACCTGTCCCAGGCCCAGGCAGGGACGGTGACGATCGCCGCCGAGTTCGCCGGGCACTCGCTCCCCACGCTGGAGGGAAGCACCCTGAACTCGGAAGACTACGTGGCGGTCGAGACGGGGTTGTTCGGCCCGGCCGGTGCGCGGATCACGCTATCGATCGCCGACTTTGCGCTGCGCGTGAACGGGAAGAAGACGCTGCTGCCTGCCCTGCCATACGGGATGGTGGCCAGATCGGCCAAGGATCTTGAATGGGAGCCGCCCGAGAAGATCGCGGAACGAAAGGAAAAGATGACCGGCGGCGGCGGCGACGACAGCGGCGGGACTTCGATTAACAAGAGCGGTGAGCCCAAGGCGACTCCCACGCCGATCAAGATCCCGCTGCCGATACAGCGCGGATGGTCGCAGCGCGTTCAGAGGGTCACGCTGCCCGAAGGCGACCGGGCGCTTCCGGTGGCAGGGCTGCTCTTCTTCGAGTATCACGGCAAGCGGGAGAAGATCCTGTCGCTGGAGCTGGTTTACACGGGGCCTGCCGGAAAAGCCACCGTGACGCTGCAGCCGTAGTGGGTCAGACAGGGGCGCGTTTCGCCGCCGGGCGTTTCTTCCCAACCTTCTTGTTCTTCTCGACGCGCAGGGTCCAGGCGGTGCGTAGGGCGCCGGCCAGGAGGTCTTCGTTCGCCGCGGCGAGACGGACGTGGGTGGCACCGTTTCTTCCCCATCCACCGGCGATGGGAACGAACACGCCGGGCTGCTCGGCTACGAAATCCGCCTGCTGTTCGGGTGTGAGCATCAGGTTGCCGTAGCCCTGCTTCTGTGAGGCGAGCGTGGCGAAGATTCTGCCGCCGACGCGGAAGTCGGCCGCGCCCATGTGGGAACCTTCGGTGGCGCCTGGAAGGCTCAGCGCAAGCCGGCGAAAGTCCGATGCGTTCACGGTGCGGCCCCTCTGCGATTAGTATCGCATCGCCGGGGACGTTCGGCGGGGTCGGGCATCTCGCCAAACCGCGTTCAGAAGATTGATGGCCGCCGATGAACGCCGATGAACGCCGATGGGATTCGAAAGACGCGAAGTTGATCACGCAGGCTTGGCCTTCTTCAGAACTCGCCCCAGGATCTTCAGAGCGCGGTCGACTTCCGCGTCGGTGATGACGTAGGGGGGCAGGAAACGCAGCACGGTGTCGTGAATGCAGTTGATGAGCAGGCCCTCGGACATGGCGTCGAGGACGATCTGCTTGCCGGGAATATCCATTTCCACGCCCAGCATCAGGCCGCAGCCGCGCACCTCTTTGATGAAACCGTGATGGCGCGCCAGGTCGGCCAGCTCGACCTTGAACTCGCCGCCGAGGCGCTGGATGGCGGGCAGCAGATCCTTCAGGATGTCGAGGACTTCGATCGCGACACGGCAGGCCAGCGGGCCGCCGCCGAAGGTGGTGCCGTGCATTCCGGGGGCGATGGCGGCGGACGCCTTCTCGTTCGACAGGATCACGCCCAGCGGAATGCCGCAGGCCAGCGGCTTGGCGGCGACGGCGATATCGGGCAGGATCGCGGGCTCGGCAAGCTGGTAGCTGAAGTACGTGCCGGGGCGGCCGACGCCGCATTGGATCTCGTCGCAGACCAGGAGCGCGTTGTGCTCTGTGGCGAGCTCGCGGGCGCGCGCGGCGAACTCCACGTTGAGCGGGCGCACGCCGCCCTCGCCCTGAATCCATTCAATGACGATGCCGGCCGTGTGGTCGTTGACTGCGTGGCCTAGCGCTGCGATATCGTTTGCCGGGACGAAGCGGACCCCCGCCAGCAGGGGCTCGAAATCCTGGCGGTACTTGGGCTGGCCGGTCACCGAAAGGGAACCGAGGGAACGCCCGTGGAAGGAGTTTTCGAGCGCCACGATGTGGTGCTTGTCGGGATCGATCTTGCGGCCGTGGGCGCGGATCATCTTCAGCGCGCCCTCCATGGCCTCGGTTCCGGAGTTGCAGAAGAAGGTGCGCTGGAGGCCGCTGATTTCGGCCAGGCGCTTGGCCAGCGGTCCCTGATATTGGTGGTAGTAGTAGTTCGAGGTATGGATGAGCAGGCCGGCCTGCTCTTTGAGCACCCGCAGGATGCGCGGGTGGGCGTAGCCGAGGGCGTTGACGCCGATGCCGGTGAGAAGGTCGAGGTAGCGCTTGCCGGCCAGGTCGAAGACGTAGCTGCCCTTGCCGCGGTGCAGCACCAGCGGATAGCGGGCGTAGGTCTGGAGCACGTAGCTTCGCTCCAGATCCATGATCTCTTGTGCGGCGGCAACTGCTTCGGGCTCGTTGGGCATTTCCCTATGATAAACGGCCCTCGGCCATGGCAAAACGGCCCTGGCGACAAACACCGCTCCCTTGCGGTCGCGGCTCAGTAACGAACGTTCGCGCACGCGAGGCGCCGCAGCACAGCCGGCTACTCGAATGAGTCAGTCACAGTATTGCCAGTTCCCCCAGTACCTGGCTGGGCGTGGCGTGCGCGGGGACCGCCGATCGGGACGAGACGGGTGCTTTCGGGTGTTGGCCAGTAGTCCTAGCCGAACCAGTTTCGGATGTTCTAATGCCTGTTGTCGGCCTGGACGCGGCCTCGGAATGACCCCGGCGGGTCATTTTCGACGCCTCTAAGGTGCTTTTTATAGTACGACGACGTGCGATTTACCAGTACGAAGCCTGTCGTTGTGCTATATACTATTCTTGAAGATCAGGATTTAAAGTCTCCTCGCGAACTGGCCCGGACCGCCCGCAGCGGCCCGGGCTTTGTTTTTGTAGGTACCCCCTTTTGCGCAGGCGAAAGCGCCGGTACTGCCTTGGCGGAGCCACTCCCGCGCCTTACTTTCCGATGCAGAATGTCGAGAAGATGCGGTTGAGGATATCGTCGGCGGTAGTGGCGCCGGTGAGGCCGTCGAGCGAT
Source organism: Bryobacteraceae bacterium (assembly GCA_035602665.1). Taxonomy (GTDB): domain Bacteria; phylum Acidobacteriota; class Terriglobia; order Bryobacterales; family Bryobacteraceae; genus DASWZN01. The sequence goes on from DATNLV010000660.1 coordinate 5,531, forward strand.
TCGAGCGCACGGTAGAGATCGAGGAGCAGCATCTCGTGGGGGATGTGCCGGGTGACGGCTTCGCGGGCGCTATCGAGGGCGGCCAGCGCGGTTTTCAAGAGCCCTTCGTGACGAATGCTGGTGATGAATCCCTGCTCCTGCCCGGCGGGGGCGGCCGCCTCGCGGACCCGGCGGCGCAGCTCTGCGATTCCTTCGCCGGTTAGCGCCGAAACGGGGGCGAAATCGCCGGTCAGTTCGGCTCGGCGCGGCAGGTCGGATTTGTTGCCTACCAGCAGGTGCCGGCCCTGGGCGCGGGCGCGCGCGATCAAGTCGCGATCGCCGTCTTCGACGGGCTCGGAAAGATCGAAGACCACCAGGGTCAGGTCGGCATCGGCCATGGCTTGGAAGCTGCGCTCGACGCCGAGCGTTTCGACCAGGTCCTGGCCCGCGCGGATGCCGGCGGTGTCGAACAGCTTCACGGGGATGCCGTCGAGGGACGCGGTTTCGGAAACCAGGTCGCGCGTGGTGCCGGGGATGGCGGTGACGATGGCGCGGTCGCTGTCGAGCAGGCGGTTGAACAGGCTGCTCTTGCCGACATTCGGCCGGCCGACGATGGCCAGCTTCATCCCTTCGTGCACCAGCTTGCCAAAGGCGAAGCTCGAGACCAGCCGCTGGAGGTGGCCGGCGACGGGATCGAGGCGCGCCAGAATTTCGGCATCCTGCGGGATGGGCACGTCATTGTCGGCGAAATCGATGCCGGCCTCGAGCAGCGCGATCAAGTCGATCAACTGGCTTTTGAGCGGAGCGATGCGCTTGGAGACCGAGCCTTCGGCCTGCTGCGCAGCGACGCGGGCCTGGTAGAGGGTGGTGGCCTCGATGAGGTCGCGGACGGCTTCGGCCTGAGGCAGGTCGATGCGGCCGTTCAGAAACGCGCGCAGCGTGAACTCGCCGGGCTCGGCCAGGCGCGCGCCTTCCTCGCAGGCGCGCTCGACGGCGTGGCGCAGGACGACCGGCGAGCCGTGGCAGGAAATCTCGACCACATCCTGGGCGGTGTAGGAGCGGGGCCGCTCGAAGAACGTCACCACGACCTTGTCGATGGACTGGCCTTCGGCGTCGGGCAGCTCGGCGAGTTGGGTGGACCAGGGCTTCCACCGCGGAGGTTTAGGGAAGCGCAGCATGCGCTCGGCAATCGCGCGGGCCGCGTCGCCGGAGATGCGGACGATGCCCAGCCCGCCGCGGCCTGACGGCGTCGAGATGGCCACGATGGTCTCGTTCGGGTTCAGGGACACTCACCACTGATTATCGCGAAGCCGCGCGCTGTTTGATCTGGTCGAGGAGCGAGGGGACCTGCGCGTCGGGAATGCGGATCTCGCCCACCAGGACCACCTCCAGGCGCCCGGCGCCGGCATCCCGGAATTCCGCGCCGCGGATGGCGGCGTAGGCCTGCGCGGTGGGCGGCAAGGT
>DATNLV010000671.1:0-7243 GCA_035602665.1 Bryobacteraceae bacterium
CCCATGCCCCAGATGGCGTGCATCACTTTGCGCGCGTGGCCGGGATACGATTTGCGAATGGCCACCAGCATCAGGTTGTGGAAGATTCCCTCGGCGGGCATGGAGACGTCGCGGATCTCGGGCAGTTGCAGCCGCATCAGCGGCAGGAAGATCCGCTCGATGGCTTTGCCCATGAAGTAATCCTCCATGGGCGGCGGCCCGACGATGGTCGCGGGATAGACCGGCTGCTTGCGTTCGGTGACGCAGGTGACGTGGAAGACCGGGTAGTCGTCGTCCAAAGAGTAGTAGCCGGTGTGATCGCCGAACGGGCCTTCGCGGCGCAACTCGCCCAGCTCGACGTAGCCCTCGAGCACGATCTCGGCCTGCGCCGGCACTTCCAGGTCGCAGGTCTCGCACTTCACCATCTCGACCGGGGCGCCGCGCAGGAAGCCGGCGAACAGCATCTCGTCGATGTCGGGCGGCAGCGGCAGCACGGCCGAGAAGATTGTCGCGGGATCGCCGCCCAGCGCCACCGCCACGTCCATACGCTTCGCCCCAGACTGCGCGGCCATGCGCCGGTAGTGCTCCGCGCCCTGCTTGTGGGTCTGCCAGTGCATGCCGGTGGTGCGCTCGTCGAAGACCTGGAGGCGATACATGCCGCAGTTGCGCTTGCCGGTGTCGGGGTTCTTGGAGAAGACCAGCGGCAGCGTGATGAACCTGCCGGCGTCCTGCGGCCAGCAGTGCAGAATCGGGTAGTCGGCCAGAGAGAAGCCTTCCCTGCGGATGACTTCTTTGACCGGGCCGCCGGAGACGGTCTTGGGGAAGAACGCGCCGATCTCGGCCAGCTTCGGCAGCATCTTGAGCTTGGCGATCAGGCCCTCGGGCTTCTCCATCGCCAGCCATTCCGAGACGCGCGCGGCGACCTCGTCGATCGACGACACTTCGAGCGCCAGCTCCATGCGGCGCGTGGATGCGAAGGCGTTGATCAGGACCGGAATCCTGGAGCCGGTGGGTTTCTCGAACAGCAGGGCCGGGCCGCCGCGCTTGACGGAGCGGTCGGCGAACTCGGTGATCTCGAGCACGGGATCGACCTCGAAGGGAATCCGCTCGAGTTCCCCGTGTTTCTCGAGCGCCTGGATGAACGCGCGAAGGTCTGGGTAGGGCATGGGAAATCAGCTTTCAGCCATCAGCGGTCAGCGGTCAGCCCGCGGCCCCACTGCCGACGGCTGAGGCCCGATAGCTGAAAGCTGGCCAGCCTTTCCATTATGATTGATTGGAATGACCAATCGAACTGCTTTTGTAACCGGCGCGAGCCGCGGAATCGGACGGACGGTGGCGCTGCGGCTGGCCGCGGCGGGCGCACGTATCGTCGTGGCCTCGAATGAACGGGAGAACAACGACCTGGTCGTGGCGGAAATCGTCGCCGCCGGCGGCCAGGCCTTCCCGATCTACCTGGACCTCACGTCGCAGGAGTCCATCAAGGAATCCGTCGCCGCCGCGCTCAAAGAAGCCGGCCACATCGACATCCTGGTGAACAACGCCGGCGTCACCAAGGACGGCTTCGCGCTGCGCATGCGGAAAGAGGACTGGGATTTCGTTCTCAACATCAACCTCACCGGCGCGTTCCTGATCACGCAACAGGTGATGCCGGGCATGATCAAGGAGCGCTGGGGGCGCATCATCAACATGGCTTCCGTGGTGGGCCTGTCGGGCAATCCCAGCCAGGTGAACTACGTCTCGTCGAAGGCCGGAATCATCGGCCTGACCAAGGGACTGGCGCAGGAGCTGGGGAGCCGCAACATCACGGTGAACGCCGTTGCCCCCGGCTTCATCGAGACCGACATGACTGCCAAGTTGCCGCAGGAAGTGAAGGACCGCATGCTGGCCGCGATTCCGCTCAAGCGCGGTGGCAAGCCCGAAGACGTCGCGGCGGCCGTCGCGTTCCTGGCGAGCGAAGAAGCCGGCTACATCACCGGGGTCGTGCTGAGCGTCAACGGCGGAATGTATATGTAGGATAGCTGACAGCTTTGCGCTGTCAGCTATCAGCCTTCAGCTGTCAGCTATCAGCTTTCAGCTTCGAACGGAACGCTTCAGGCGGTCTTCTTCTTGCGCCCCACGATGATGAGGGAGGTGGGAGACCACGGCAGATAGCGATCAATCCGGCTGAAGAGCCACACCAGCCGGTCGAATTGGCTGAGCTGAAAACGGCTGATGGTCCGCCGTCCCAGCAGACTGCCGTTCAGCCACCATCCGGGCCGCGACACCCGGTTGAAGCGGAGCAAACGCTCTACGCTGAACCCAGCATCGCTCATGCGCCGGTGCAGTTGGTGTTCCGAGTACCTGCGCTGGTGCCCCAGTTCCCGATCGAGGGAGTTGAACAGGCCCTGGCCTTCGGGGACCAGAATCACGGCGCGGCCGTCGTCCTCAAGCGTCCGGTGCATGCTGCGCAAGGTGCCGAGGTCGTCTTCGATGTGCTCCAGGACGTTCACGCAGACGATGGTATCCACGCGGTTCCGGAACGGCTCGTAGTCCTGGGCCCTGGCGGCATCGAGCAGAGCGGTCTCGAGCTTGGGGCGTCCCGAGAGACGGACGCTCAGCCGGCCGAGATGCTCCGGGTCGAAGTCGGTGGCGTAGTATCTCCTGCGATTGGCAACGAGAACGCGTGTGAGGTTGCCGATTCCGGCTCCAATCTCGAGCACACGCTTCCCGAGATAGGGATGAATGGTATCGGCGATCCAGCGGTTGAAGCGGGGAGCGATGGAAAAGGCATCCAGAACATCTTTATCGATGTCGGTGTAAGTGTCGTTTACGAGCCAGTACTTCAGAATTACCCAAAACGCCTCAAAGGAGTCTATCAGCCCGATCTTCTTGCCTTCTTCATAGGTCCGGCCGTTGTAACTGATCGGCGTTTCGTAGATGCGCGCTTCGCGCTTCGCCAGCTTCATCGTAATCTCGGGCTCGAAGCCAAACCGCTGGCTTCGGACCGGGATACTCTGCAGCAGGGAAGTGCGAAATGCCTTGTAACATGTCTCCATGTCGGTGAGGTTCAGGTCGGCGAAAATGTTACACATCCCGGTGAGGAGGTGGTTCGCCAGCGAGTGCCAGAAATAGAGCACGCGCCGTTCTCCGGCCACCATGAAGCGGGAGCCGTACACCGCATCGGCGCGGCCGTCCACCAGGGGCCCGAGGATGCGCGGATAGTCTCTGGGGTCGTACTCCAGATCGGCGTCCTGGATGATGGCGAACTCTCCGCTAGCCTCTTGGATGGCCGCCCGCAGAGCCGCGCCCTTGCCCCGGTTATGCTGACTCCTGAGCAAGCGGATGGCGCCGGGGTGCCTTGCCGCGACCGCCTCGACCTCCTCGGCTGAAGAATCCGTGGACCCGTCGTCGCTGACGATGATCTCACGCTCCCATTCCGCCGGCAGCGGGGCCGCGATTACTCTCTCGAGCAATGTGCCGACGAACTCCTCCTCGTTGAAGAGCGGTACCAGGATTGAGAGCTTCACACTCGCACGCAAGCATACTATGCGGCGTTCCGGCGTGTCTAGCGCTGGCGCGGAGCGGGGCTGAAGCCCCGCGCGGGCTGAAGCCTGCCCCCCGCAGGAATTGGATGGCCGGTCTGCGACTTTGACCGAGATCGCATTGGTCTGCGATCATGGCGAAGAACGATGATGCTCTGGTTTGCGGCCGGCGTGGTGCCGTGGTTTCTCAAGGATCAGGACCGCGGGATCGAGTGCATCGAACTGCTTGTGGCCCTCCTGGTTGCCGCGTTCCTGCTGCTCTGCCCGCGTGGTCTGAAGGACCGCCTGCGCGCCTTTGGCGGGATTGTCATGCGGGTGTTTCAGCGGCGCAAACCGGGCGCCCTGGTGCTGGTTTGTCTGGCCCCGCTGGCGCTCCGGATCGCCCTGTTGCCGGTGGTTCCCGCTCCCACGCCTGTCATTGCCGACGAGTTCAGTCACTTGCTTCTGGCCGACACGCTGGCCTCGGGGCGCCTGGCGAACCCGCCGCACCCGATGGCGGCGCATTTCGAGACGCTGTACGTTCTTGAGCGGCCGGTCTATGCGTCGATCTATCCACCCGGCCATGGCTGTGTGATGGCCCTGGCGCAAGGGGCCGGATTGGACCCGTGGTTTGGAGTGCTCGCCGAGACGGGCATCATGCTGCTGGCGTTCGCATGGATGCTGCGCGCCTGGTTCCCGTCGCGCTGGGTGCTGCTCGGACTGTTCATCGCCATAGTGCGTCTGGGCGTCTGGATGAACTGCTACTGGGGCGGGTCCATGGCGGCGGCAGGAGGCGCGCTGGTGGTGGGCTCGCTCACCCGTCTCGCTCGCGGTGGGCGCGCCAGGGACGGCTTACTTCTGGGCCTGGGGCTCACGATCCTGGTAAACACCCGGCCTTACGAGGCAATCCTGCTCGGCCTGGTGGCGATGGCCGCTTTGGCCGCGATTGTGTTTCGATCCAACCGCGCGGCGTGGCGCGATCGGTGGGGCGGGGTTCTGGCTTCGATCGCCTGCTCGCTGGCCGTGGGCGCGACGCTTACATGCTTTTACAACTGGAGCGTGACCGGACGGCCGCTGCTATTTCCGTACGTGGTGTCCCAGCAACAATACGGGGTACCGCAAACGCTCGCCTTCCAGGCGCCGATTCCTCCGCCCGTATCCAAGCCCTATCCGGACGTGATGGATACTTACTGGTGGCAGCGCGGGCAGCACGACAAGCTGGGGCAGCCGCAATACTTCTGGGAGCTCAACCGCGAGAAGTTGGCATCCTTTTGGCACTTCTATCTGCACCCGCTATGTGCGATCCCCCTGATTGCACTCCCCTGGGTCTTGCGGTCACGCACGATGAGGCTTCTGGCCGGCGCGGGACTCTTCGTTACGCTGGGAACCGCGCTCTACCCGTTCTATTTCCCTCAATACAGCGCGCCGGTTGCGGGCATTCTCGTCATTCTCATGGTGCAGGGCCTGCGTCACCTTGCGGCCTGGACGCGGCACGCCAGAGGCGGCGGCCTCTTGATCCCGGGCGCCGTCCTGGCGGTCGCCGTGGTCGGTGCGTGTTTGCTGGTCATGGCAGTCGCCTTGCATAACTCGAGCCTCGGACGCCGGTCTTTGACGATACCCGCCGAGGCAGTGATGCGCGCCCGGATCGAGAAGGGCTTTGCCGCCTCGGGTGGGCAACACCTGGTCCTGGTCCGCTACGGGCGGGATCACAGCCTGCACAGGCCCGTGGTTTACAATCATGCCCGGATCGACGAGTCCCCCGTCGTGTGGGCCAGGGAGTTGGGCCCGCAGCGCGACGAGGAGTTACTGCGCTACTACTCCAGTCGCACGGCCTGGCTCTTCGAGCCCGATAGAACGCCGCCGACGATCGCCCCGTACCCGCGGCCGGCACGCTGACCCTGGCCCGAAGTCGGCTATCATTCGAAGCATGGCAGCCGAGTCCCGGTTTCGCATCGGCCTGGTGCAGATGGCATGCGCGCAGGACCCCAACGAGAACCTCGCCAAAGCGGAGTGGCGCGTCCGCGAAGCCGCCGCCAAGGGCGCGCGCGTGGTCTGCCTGCAGGAACTTTTCCGCAGCCAGTATTTCTGCCGCGAAGAAAATGCGGAGCTGTTCGCGCTGGCCGAGGCGGTCCCGGGCCCCACCACCGAGTCCCTGGGCGCACTCGCGCGTGAGTTGGAGATCGTAATCGTGGCGTCGCTATTCGAGCGCCGCGCTCCGGGCCTGTACCACAACACGGCCGCGGTGATCGGCACTGATGGCCAGATCGTGGGCCTCTATCGCAAGATGCACATCCCCGAGGACCCGCTCTACTTCGAGAAGTTCTACTTCACGCCGGGCGACCTGGGGTTTCCGTGCTTCGACACGCCCTTCGGACGGATTTCGACGCTGGTGTGCTGGGACCAGTGGTATCCCGAGGCGGCGCGCCTGGCCAGCCTGCGCGGCGCGGTGGTGCTGTTCTACCCGACCGCCATCGGCTGGCATCCCGCCGAGAAGGCGGAGCAGGGCGCGGCGCAACTGGACGCCTGGCGGACCATCCAGCGCGCGCACGCCATCGCCAACGGAGTCTATGTGGCGGCGGTCAACCGCGTGGGGGTCGAAGGCCCGCCCGAACAGAGCATCGAGTTCTGGGGATCCTCATTCGTCGCGGACCCGTTCGGCGAGGTTATCGCGCAGGCGCCCATGGACGAAGAAGCCATCCTCATTGCCGATTGCGACGCGCACCGGGTGGAGGAGGTGCGGCGCAACTGGCCGTTCCTGCGCGACCGCCGTGTGGATGCCTACGCACCCATTCTGGAGCGGTGGCTGGGGTAGAGTCCGCTCGCTCACGCTCGCGGTTCGGTGCTGCCGGCTCGCGTCAGCCGGCGTGGCCCCTGGAGTGTTCGGTAGCGACCTCTCTCAGCTTGCCGGTCTTGACGTCGTAAATGAAGCCGCGAATCGGGATCTGTTTGGGCACCCAGGGGTGCGCGCGCAACTTCATCACCTGTTCGCGGACGTTCTGATCGAGATTCGTGAAAGAGTGGAACACCGCCGGCACCACGGCGGGCGTGCCGGTTTCGCGCTTGAGGCGTTCGATGAGGTCGTGATCCTTGAAGGTCAGCATCCCGCAATCGGTGTGGTTGATGACGATGAACTCCTGGGTCCCCAGCAGGTAGTGCGAAATGATCAGCGACCGCACGGCGTCCTCGGTGGCGATCCCGCCGGCGTTGCGGATGACGTGCGCGTCGCCCGGCTTGAGGCCCAGGACCTGCGCGACGTCCAGCCTGGCGTCCATGCAGGCCAGCACGGCCAGTTTGTCCGCCGGCGGCATGGCCAGGCCCCCCGCGGTGAATTGCGCTGCATAGGTTTCGTTGGCGCGCAGCGCGTCGTCAGTAATGCTCATGTATGCCCCTCCTGATTCCAATTTTACCTCGCGGGGCCGGAGTTCCTGCATGCCCAGGCGGGGTCAGAAGGCCTGTCGCGCTCGCCGGCGCGGCGCCGCGATCTTTGGAACCTTTCTTGCGTCCGCCGCGTAGACTGTGTTTCATTGGTATTTTCGACCCCCCAATAAGGAGCCACAAAGAGATGAGGAAATTCTGTTGTCTCACGGCCGGCATGCTCGTCCTGGCGCTGATGCCCCTGGCCGCCCAGCAACCCAAACCGGAAGAGAAACCGGCCCCGCGAACGCTCAAGATCAAGCTGAATTACACCGGAGCGGGAACGGTGGACGCCAAGCACCAGATCATCATCTTCCTGTTCGATTCGGCGGACTTCACCTCGGGCGGTG
>DATNLV010000696.1:0-5894 GCA_035602665.1 Bryobacteraceae bacterium
GCCTTCCAGTTCAAGGGCAGCGGTTTCTACATCACCGACTACGCCAAAGGTCATGACCGCAATCCGGCCAACGGCAAGAACTCCAAGGGCGAATCCCCCGCCAAGCCTGCGGAGGCCACGACCCCCAAGCCTGCCGAATCCAAGCCCGCCAGCAACGCCGACTCGCACTCAAAGGCCTGAACGGGCGGCTTGCCCGCGCCCCCGTCCCGTGCAATCCCACCGGGTTCCCTTGGCAGGCGCCGCTCTCTTCAGTTACAATTTGTACATCTAGGGCGCTTTCTCCAGGTTCTCTTCACCGCGACAAAGCACTCTAGGGGAGCAAATCACATGCAAAAGAGACTTCTGGTTCCTGCTTTTTTGAGTTCTGCCTTGCTGTTCTGTTGCGCACTTCCCGCGGTGGCGCAGCAGGGTGATGGCTACCTCAAGGTTAAGGTGAATACCGGCCGCGCAGGTGTGTTCATCGACGGCAAGTACGTGGGTCCGGCGGCCAACTTCCGGATTGCCCGCAAGTACGCCGTCCCAGCCGGCGAACACGAGGTCAAGCTGGATGAGCCCCGTTTCGAAGCGGCCACCACCAAGGTCCAGATCGTCGCCGGCAAGACCACGGTCGTCAAAGAAACTCTGAAGGAACTTCCGTTGGCTAAGCCGCCGTTCGGACGGCTGCGCGTGGAGACCGCGGACAAGTACTCCGCCGTGTTCGTGGAGGGCAAGTTCATGGGGCACGCCGGCGAGTTCAACAATCCCGTGCAGGGCCTCCTGTTGAACCCCGGCGACTATACGGTTAAGGTAGTCCCCGTCAGTGGTCCCGAGCACGAAGAGAAGATCAAGATCGACGCGGACAAGGTCACCATCATCAAGGTGAAGTCCTGATCCAGGGCAACCCCTGGAGGTGTCGCTATGCTCAACCTGCCTGACCGCATATGGACCCGTGTGCTCCTGCTGTCGTTCCTGCCGTCCCTGGCGCTGCTGGCGGACCAGGTGACGCTGAAAAACGGCGACCGGATCACGGGTCAGATCGTGAAGAAGGAAGGCGACAAGCTCACCGTGAAGAGCGAGCTTATGGGAGAGGTCACGATCCCCTGGGCGGCCGTCACCTCCATCACCTCGAGCGAGCCGCTCGTCGTGGTCCTGCCGGGCGGCAAGCCGGTGAGCGGCGCCCTGAGCACCAGTGACGGCAAGCTTCAGGTGGCCACCTCATCCGGGAACGAAACGGCCCCGCTGGCGGATGTTTCCGCCGTCCGGAATGCGGACGAGCAGAAGCAGTGGGAGCGGCTGCAGCATCCCCGCTTGCTCGAACTCTGGGCCGGCTACGTGGATCTGGGGCTTTCGCTGACTCGCGGAAACGCCGAGACTTCTACGTTCACCACCACCTTCAACGCCACGCGCGCCACGCGAACCGATAAGGTCACGCTGCAATTCAACGAGATCTACGCCAGCGCGCTGATCTCCGGTAAGTCGGCCGCCACGGCGCAGGCCGTTCGCGGCGGTCTGGACTACAACCGGAACTTCGGACCGCGCCTGTTCGTCGACCTCTTCAACCAGTACGAGTACGATAAGTTCCAGGGCCTGGACCTGCGCGCCGTCCTGGGCGGCGGCTTCGGTTTCAATGCCGTCAAGGGCCCCCGTTCCCAACTCGACCTGGTGGGCGGGTTGGATTATGACCGCGCACAGTTCAGCACGCCCCTCACGCGCAACTCGGCCGAGGGATACTTCGGCGACGACTGGAGCTACAAGCTCTCGGGGGCGAGTGCGCTCACGCAGTCGTTCCGGATCTTCCCGAATTTCACTTCGGGCGGCGAGTATCGGATGAACTTCGACCTCGGCGCCGTGACCAGGCTCAAGAAGTGGCTTTCGTGGCAGGTGACGGCCAGCGACCGCTTCATCAGCGACCCGGTCGGCGGCCGCAAGAAGAACGACGTTCTACTCACCACCGGTCTCCGGGTCAGCTTCGCGCGCTAGGGCTATCTGAGCAGCACAGAACCGCGCGCGTCAGCAAGCGGACGCCGCTGCTGACCGCTGACAGCAGCAGGCCCCGCCAGGCGATAATGTCCTCAGCACCGCGCGCCAGCGTATCCACGCGGCTGACAGCTGATGGCTAGCCTGTGAACGCCCCGTAAAGCCACTTTTTTCAGCGGCGGTTCGCTGAGGCGTTCACAGGATGTTCAATCCGGCGTAGCCGGAGGCGAGGCTGAAAGCTGACAGCCGAGAGCAGGCCCCGCCAGGCGATAATGTCCTCAGCACCGCGCGCCAGCGCATCCGCGCGGCTGACAGCTGATGGCTGAAAGCTGACAGCTATCTTGGCAGCAGCATCACCAACGCCGTAATGTCGTCGTGCTGGCGAGCCGCCCCGACGAACGCGTCCACCGCCGACATGATCTCCTTCAACTCGGCTGCCGCGCTGGCCTGCGCCGGCCTTCGAAACAGCTCCAGCAGGCGCTCCTCCCCGTATTCCTCGCCGCGCCCGTTCTCTGCTTCGGTTACGCCATCGGTGAGGATCGCGAGCAGGTCGCCCCGCTCCAGCTTGACCCGCCCCGAGTCGTACGAGGCCTCCGCCCGGATTCCGAGCGGCAGGCCGCCCTCCTCGAGGCGTTCGAAGCCGCCGGATGCTCTCAGCAGCACGGGCGGGACATGCCCCGCATTGACGTAGGCCATTTCCAAAGTGGTGAGATCCAGTTCCGCGAGAAAGGCGGTGGTAAACCTCGCTCCCGCCAGGCTGTGCGCGGACGCGTAGCGGTTCAATCCCTTCACCAGCTCGAGCAAGGTGGCCCGCTCCTGGGCCAGCGTACGCAGGCTGGCCTGGATGGTCGCCATCAGGAGAGCGGCCGGAACGCTCTTGCCAGCCACGTCCGCCACGGCCAGCATGAGGCGGTCGCCGGGCCGGGGGAAGGCATCGTAGTAGTCGCCCGAGACGGTGTTTGCGGGCCGTGTCGCGAAGGCGATGTCGATCCCCGGGAGGCTGGGAGGCGTGGATGGCACCAGCCAGCGCTGTATGTCGCGGGCGATTTCGAGGTCGCGCTTCATGGTGACGCGGTCGGCCAGCTCCAGCGCCAGCAGGATCAGCAGCCCGGCCGAGAACAGCACCACCATGACACCCGAGCCGGCCACCGCGGAAATCACCACTTCCGCCAAAACGATCAGCAGGAACAGCCGCCGCGGCGGCGAGAGCTTCATGAGCATGGCCCAGAACAGCGCTCCCGCGATGCCCAGGGAACGTTTCAGGCCGTGCTCGCCTTCGAACCTGGACCAGTCCAGATCCGCGCTATACAACTCGTAGCTGGCCTGGGCCCCGCTCGTGAACTGGGCCCACAGCTCTTCGATGGCCAGGCCTTCCGTGACGCGGGTCCAGAATCCGCCCAGCCGGCCGGCCCTGCGGCCGACCCGATCCAGAAATCTGGCCGTTGCTTCATCCCACCGTTCGCCGGATGGCATTTGGAAGGCATTATACCGGAAGCCTCGTGGGTCCGGAGGGCGGGCTTGAGCCCGCGCGGGACCTCAGCCCCGCCCGAACCAGAGGCCCACCTGCCCAGGGTCGGCCCGGGGTCCGTAGGTGTGTGGCTCCCACCGCCCTAAGGTTTTGGACCTATCCGCCGATCTCTTATGCGTGAAGGCAGGCCAATGAGCACCGCTAGGAAAGCTGGACTGCTGCTGGCAACAGTGGTCGACTGGCGCGCTAAGCGGATTGAGGATCCGCTCAACCGCTTGCGCTACCTCCGGGTCGCCACCGCCGGTCTGGAATCTTCCCCTGCACGCCGTCTCGGGCGGTGGCACTACGCCGCCCTTGCCGCCCTGGCGTTTACAGCCGGGTGTCTTGCGTTGTCGCACGCCGTGGCGCCGCGCGGTGCGGCAACCCAGAGGGTGAGACGGCCGTCGCCGGTCGAACTAGCCGCGCCTGGGGCTGCCTCCGACGAACGCTTTCCGGATGTGTGGCTGGTGGAGGAGAACGCGGAGCGCGAGGAGTACAGCAACGGCCTGCAGATCGATTGCCGCCTGGCGGTCTCCAACCGGCCCAGAAGCTACGCGGTCTTCGACGCCACGCGCCCCGACCGTGGCCCGCTCGAGTGGCGCAAGGATCCTGTGGGCATCGTGTTCCACACCACAGAGAGCATGCAGGTCCCGTTCGAGCCGCTACAGAACCGGGCCCTGCGGCACATCACCGGCGGGCTCATCGAATACCTGCGGGAGAAGCGCGCGTACCATTTTCTGGTGGACCGCTTCGGGCGGGTGCACAGTATCGTGCGGGAGGCCGACGCGGCAAACCACGCCGGCCATTCCGTCTGGGCAGACGACAAGTGGCTCTATCTCAACCTGAACGACAGCTTCTTCGGAGTGTCCTTCGAGGCGCAGACGCATCACGGCGAAGGAAGCACCCCGATCACGCCCGCTCAGGCGCACTCCGGGGCGCTGCTTGTCGAAATGCTGCGTGCGCGCTACCGGCTAGCGGCCCACAATTGCGTGACGCACGCGCAGGTTTCGGTGAATCCGGACAACATGCAGATCGGCTATCACACCGACTGGGCGGCCAACTTCCCGTTTTCGGACGTCGGCCTCCCCGACAACTACTCCCGCCCTCTGCCGGGTCTCTATCTCTGCGGGTTCGTCTACGACAGGAGCTATGTGGCCTCCACAGGCCAGCACATCCTGGCGGCGATCGAGCTGTCGGAGGAGAGATTGCAGCAGGCGGCGGCGAGACGGCACATCGAGGCCGCCAGTTACCGCGAATATTTACAGCAGGAGTACCGCAAAAATATCAGGGCGCTCAAGAAAGAGACGCCCCAAGGAGATGGATGATGACTGACACTAATAAGAGCGACCTGGCCGTCGGGCTGGATCTAGGGACAAGCCGCATTGTCGCGGCAAGAAAGACCGAGCAGGGCTTCCAATACGGCACCCAGCTCAACGCGTTTCTCACCGTTCCGTCTTCGAGGGTGACCGAGAACGCGCTCAGGAAAGAAGGCGTTCCGCACACGGTCGAGGACTCCGCGATCTGGATTCATGGAACCGAGTCGCAGCGTTTCGCCGACTTGCTGAACTCGGAGATCCGCCGGCCCATGCGTGCTGGTTTTCTGAATTCCGCCGAGCCGGACAGCATCAAGGTGATCTCCCAGATCATCCGTCTGGCGACCGGCGGTGGAGGTAAGGCGGGCGAGAACGTGTGTTTCACGGTGGCCGCGCCGCCGCTGGGCGCCGAGCCGAGCCTGACCTGGCACGAGGCCACCATGAAGCAGGTGCTGGCCGACATGGGATTCCAGTCGCGCGCCATCAACGAGGGGCTGGCCGTGGTCTATAGCGAACTCACGGACTGCAACTTCACCGGTATCGGCATCAGTTGCGGCGGTGGGCTGTGCAACGTCTGCTTCGCCTACCTCTCGGTTCCGATGCTGAGCTTCTCGGTTCCCAAAGCCGGCGACTTCATTGACAACAGCGCCGCCGCCATGTCCGGCGAGCGGGCCAACCGCATCCGCATCCTCAAGGAGCAGGCTTTCCACATCAACGGCCGGCAGCCGAACCAGCTGCTGCAAGTGATCGATGTCTACTACGACGACATGATCCACACGCTGGTCGCGTCGCTGAACGAGGGTTTCCAGAACGCCAAGAATCTACCCCAGCTTCCGCGCGCCATTCCGCTGGTGCTGAGCGGCGGGACGGCTGCGCCGAAGGGATTCCGGGAGCGCTTCGAGCAGATCCTGAAGGAATCGCATTTCCCGATCGCGATCTCGGACGTCCGCCTGGCCGCCGACCCCCTGACCGCAACCGCCAAAGGCGCCCTCATGGCCGCGCTTTCGGAGATGTAGCTGGGGCAGGACTCCAGAGGGACTTGCGAAATAAGGGCTTTGGATCGGCAAGAAGGGACTAGAGAGCGCTACGATCATCCTCGTGTTGAAAATGCGAGCGTT
>DATNLV010000460.1:0-6992 GCA_035602665.1 Bryobacteraceae bacterium
GGGGGCTGCGGTTGGGGCGCGGCGCGGCGGAAGAGGTGGGGGGCTGCGGCTGGGGCGCGGCGCGGTGGAAAGCGGTGGGGGGGCGGCGGGCGGAAGCGGTGGAACTCGGAGGACGGGGCGCGGCGGGCGGTGGGGGGGCGCGGGGCTGCGGTTGGGCGCGGCGGGCGGAAGAAAAGAGGGCCGGACGTGGACGTCCGGCGCAGCTCTGGAGAGCTGCCCCACACCGGCATGCGGTACTTTGGAGGATCGGTCCGGTGAATCCGCGTATCAAAAATCGGCTTCTGTTGCTGGCGACCGCGTTCCTGTTTTCGACGGGGGGCGCGGCGATCAAGGCTTGCTCGCTGGGCTCCTGGCAGGTGGCGGGCTTCCGTTCGGGTATCGCTGCGCTCGCGGTATTCGCGCTTGTGCCGGCATCGCGGCGGGGATTGAACTGGCGGGTTTTGCCGGCTGCCACGGCTTACGCGGCCACCCTGATCCTGTTCGTAACCGCCACAAAACTGACCACGGCGGCCAATGCCATCTACCTGCAAGCGACGGCGCCACTCTACGTGCTGGCGCTGGGGCCGGTGCTGCTCGGCGAGCGGATACGGCGATCGGATCTGCTGTTCGGCGCGGCGGTGGCCGCGGGGCTGGGCCTGTTTTTTGTCGCGCGGCAGGGCACGTTGGCAACGGCGCCGAACCCAGCGCTCGGGGACATTCTGGGTTTGCTTTCCGGGGTGGGGTGGGCGCTGACGGTGATGGGGCTGCGCTGGCTGGGGAAGCGGACCGACGGCGGAGGCGCCATCGCCACGGTGGGGGTGGGCAACCTGATCGCCTGTCTGATCTCGTTGCCGGCGGCGCTGCCGGTGGTGCAGTCCCACTGGACGGACTGGGTGGTGATCCTCTACCTGGGGCTGGTGCAAATCGGGCTGGCTTACTATTGCCTTACGCGCGCGATCGGGCATGTGCCGGCGTTTGAGGCGACTACGCTGATGCTGCTCGAGCCGGCGCTGAACCCGGTGTGGGTGTGGCTGATCCAGGGGGAACGGCCGGCGGCGCTGGCGGTGTGCGGGGGCGCGATCATTTTGTCGGCCACGCTGGTCCACACGTGGAGCGAAAACCGGCGATGAAGGGGGATTAACGATAGCGTATTTTAGGTTACAGGAGTCTTTTTTGTTGACTTCGATCGCGGGGGCCTTTAAGATTTGATTTCGCGCGTTCGCGAAATAGAGCGATTAAACTTCCTTCCGGTGTACAAGAGGTCCTCGCATGGCCTTCCAGATCGGCGAGAAAGTGGTCTATCCCAACCAGGGAATCGGGACCATCGAGAACGTGAGCGCCCGCTCCTTCGGGAGCACATTCGAAAGGTTTTACCTGCTCCGGCTGGCCAGTGGCAGCATTAAGGTAATGGTTCCGTTCTCGCACGTGAGCCAGATCGGGCTGCGAAAGATCACCACCAATGGCGAGTGGTGCCGCGTGCTGACGTTTCTTTCCTCGGGCGGGTGCGTGTGCTGCCACGATTGGAAGAACCGATTCAAGGAAAACTCGGACAAAATGCGGGCGGGTGATCCGCTGCAGATCGCTCAGGTGCTGAAAAGCCTGCTGTTGCTGCAACGCGAGAAACCGCTGTCGTTCCGCGAGAAGAAAATGCTGGACCAGGCGCGGCAGACGCTGACCGTGGAACTTTCGATTTCGCGAGCGATGGAGCAGGGCGACGCCGCCGGGGTGATCCAGCGGGCGTTGGCCAAGGCGTCGCTCGAATTGCCACCGCCGCGGCAGTGAGGTGCGGGGCTCAAGCCCCGCGCGGGCTGAAGCCCGCCCCCCACAGGCCATCTAGTCCTCGTTCCCCCAATAAGACCTTGGAGACACCCGCAATGAGTGTAGAGCGGGTGGGGAGGGGGGCGCAAAGTCGTTGTCAGGTAAGGGTCTGGCAGCGGCTTCCCCCTCAGAAAAGACAGTTACACCCGAGCTTGGGGAACGTAACAGTACCAGTACCCTCTAGACGCACAATGAGTGAGAAGTTAGCCGAAGATAGCACTACCCCTCTAACAAACTTGCCCGAACGGCAGCGTTCCGGCAGTTAACCATGGCCATCTGTACTAGGACATTGGTCCCTTTTCGGGCTACTCGGGGAGCGAGACGGGGACTGGCGCCGGCGGGCATGAGAGATCCTAAACCAGTTGATTCTTCTGGCAAAAGGGGTCAAACGCCAATATAATTGTCCGGTAGGATTGCGACCGGATGCCCTGCTTCTTTTGTGGGAAACGGGTGTCGCTCGTTCGTCAGCTCACCGATGCCGACTTC
Source organism: Bryobacteraceae bacterium (assembly GCA_035602665.1). GTDB lineage: Bacteria > Acidobacteriota > Terriglobia > Bryobacterales > Bryobacteraceae > DASWZN01. Next base: position 2,284 of record DATNLV010000460.1, read on the forward strand.
TGTTCAGACGACCATCGGAGACGATATCAAGAGCTGACACGGATGGCACTGGACCGGCTGCTTGACGCGGGTCAGCGGCTGGGAACGCCCGAACTGCATCCGGACGCACCGACAATCCCGGAATGGCAACCAGAGGCCATTGCGGTCGAGACGCCCCGTTACGAAGCACCCGTCCAGCCGGCCCCCGAGCGGCAGCCTCCGCCGCCGGAGGAGTTCAAGTCGGGGTGGCGGCCGCCGGAACCGGAGCCGGTGTATGTGGCGCCGGAGGAGCAGGGCGAACCGATTCCACCGGAGGCATTCTACTTCGCGAGGCTGGAGTGCGAGCCGCAGCCGCAGACGTTTTCGCCGCTCGCGGTCGATATAGAGACCTTCGAGCCGTCGTTCAATGCGCCCACAACCGCCGTTGCTCCGGGCCGGTGCGGGATGCGCGATGCGTTGTTCGTCCAGGAGCCGATGCGGCGGCCGGTTGCCGGCGAGAGGCCGGAGCGCTCGGGACCGGGAGGCGCGGACGCCTTCCACGGGGTAGCGCATTTCGACGGTCTCACGCGCGGGCTGGACCGAGCGGTACCCGTCTCCGGGTGCTATCTGAAGCCGCAACCGCTGCTGAATGCCGGACCGCGGGCAGCCAGGATGCAGGCCGGGGTCCACGCCGCGACAGAGGGAGCGGGACGCGCGTTGCCGAGGCCGGTGATGGCGCGCGTGCACAGCTCGCACACACCGGCGGCGCACGTGCGGCGGGCCGACCTGATCCGCTATCCCCTGCCTCGGGGGGGCGGGAAGGCGGCGCAGAAGCCGGGCGAAATCGGATTCCTGCCGTTCCAGGGCAACGCCTCGATCGGCGTGCCGGCGCATGTGGCGTTCGGGCGCGTGTTCCTGATGGGCGAACCTCAGCCGCTTACCTGCACGGCGGTGAACGCGGCGGCGAAGCGGGTTCTGGCGCCGGGGGCGGAGTTCCACGCGGTTCCATCGTGCTCCTGTCAGACGGCGCTCGGGGGACGGGGCGTGGTGGCTCGCGGGGAGATGGCGGGCGTCCCCCTGCCGCGCGCGGTGCAAAGAGCGTTGCGCGCGATCGAAGTTCCGGCGGCGGTGTTTGCGGGAAGCGCGACCATGCCGGCCCTGGCGCTTGGACCGGCGGCCGAGATCGAGATTGGCGGGCAGCCGGCGGTAGCGGCTGAGCGGCCGACCGAAGCGCCGCGGGCGCGAGCCATGGCAGGGGCCAGGCGTCCCGCGCCGGTGACCGATTTCGCCTCGGTGCCTCCGACCGCGCTGCCGTTCCTGCGGGCGAGCAAGCCTGCTTTCGGCATCAACGCGGCGAGCTTCGAGGCGGCGGGCCGTGCGGCGGCCGCGAAGCCGAGGCCCGGCGCCATCACGCGCGCCGCGGCGATCGATGCCGCCCGTTGGAGGGAACCGCAGGCGGTGCTGCCGGCGTTCGCGAGGCGGCGGAGCATTGCTTCGGTTCCCCCGGCGGGATCGCTGGCGGGCCAGGGAATGCCGGCACCGACGAAGCGCGCCGCATCCGCGATCGCAACCGGCGCGGGCGCGGGCTTCACGGCTTTCGAACCCAAGATGCCGCGCGGAGCGGCCATCGCGGCGGCACGGCGCCGCCTGGATGCGTCCACCTACGCACCTACGTCGGCCAGCGTGGCCGCAAACCGGAGCCATCGCGATGCGGTGATGATCGAGGCGCAGTTTGGCCGGCCCGACAAGCTGGTGGAGATCCCCGCGCTGGCGGTCCCGGTCCGCGCCGCGCATATCGGCGCGGGTCAAACGGTATCGAGCGCGACACCGCAACGGCCGGTAGCCAAGGCATTCCTGCCGCGGCAGGCGACGGTGGAGTTCCGGATCGAGGCGCAGCCGCCCGCGTGCTCGATTCGCTTCGACGAACACATCGAGGAAGCGACCTACCACTCCGCTCCGTACCCGGCGGGGCGAAAGGGCTCTTTGGCGAGCAAGGGCGCGAGCCTGGAGTTCGCGGGGCTTGGGACACTGCTTCCGGGGTTTGCGTCGCGCGGGGCGGCGATCGTGCTGGCGTCCGCCGAGGCGGCCACTCAACTGCCCGCGGCGCGCGCGGGGCGGCTGGCAGGCGCCAAGGTGGAAGGAGAGCTCGAGATCCGGGGCGGTTCCGAAGTGCGGCTCCCGGATGTGGCGCTCACGCTGCCGCCCTCGGCCGGGGCCATCGGACCGCGACCGCTCCAGGGGAACGCACAACCGGCGCCGCGCACACGGTCCGCGGCCGCGCTCACGCTTCCCGCGTTCCAGATCGACTGCCATACGCTGTTCCCGACGGCGCCGGCTCCGGTTGCGGCGACGCACCTGGTGCCCGCCGGAACGACGGTGTCGATGGGTCCGCGGAAGGCCGCGACCGCACTGCCGGCGGTGAAGACGGAAAGCTGGTCGCTGCCGGTTCCGCCGGCCGCTTTTGCGGGATGGACTTCGAGGACCGCGGCTCCGCTGGTGCTGAGCGTTTCGACGCCGGTTCGCGGCGAGATTGCCGGCGCGAAGATTCGCAGCACAGCGCAGCCGTGCGGGTGGCTCGCACTCCAGCCGGCGACTCCGGCCATCGAGCGGGAGAGCGCGCTGCTGCGGCCGGGCGCGCTGCGGAGCGGGGCGATCGAAGCCGGGGCGCACATGGACGCGGCTCCCAGGAAACCGAAGCCGGCCACGGCGCTGGGGGCGACGTCGCCGTTTGCCGCGCACGAAGCCTCGTTCCCGGCGGAAGGAAAGATCGCGGCACGGGAGGCTCTGGAAATCACGGCGGCCGCGACCGTGCTGCCGGGGTTCAAGACCATCGTGGCTCCGGCGGCGCGTTCGATCGACATCAGCTTCCGGGTGCGCAGCACGCTGCTTCCGGAAATCCTGCTGGATGCGACGCTGGCACGAATCGCCGCTGCCAGGCGCCTCGACGAGTGCCCGGCGAATCCGCTTGCGGGCCCGGTGCGGCGCGACGTTGCCAAGCCGAGCAGTTCCGCGACGGCGAGCGTGGAGATCGAGGTCACGGCGCCGCTGAGCACGGTTGTGAGCCGCATACGGCCGGCCGGACCGTTCCCGCTGGGCTCCGCGGAACTGGCGCCGGTGACCGAGCGGAAGGCGCGGCCGATGGAGTCGCGCCGGCGCGAAGCCGAGATGGTGGCGTTCGAGATCGCCACTCCGCACGAGCCCGCGTCCGGCGAGCTGGTGGCGCGGCACACGCTCGAGACGGCGGCGCCGGTGGCTGGAAAAGGACGCACGCAGGCTGGCGCGCCGCGGCCGGCGACATCGACCGTGGTAGCCGAAGGATCGCAGCCGGTGGAGTTGGCGGGGGCGCAGACGCTGGCCTTCGCGCATCCGCTGCCTCCCTCGAAGTTCTCGGTGGTGGTGCTCCGCGGCTCGAATCGCGCGGCGAAGCCGGTACCGGCGGGATGGGAAGCGTACGGCCGGGAATCCTCCGTAATCGAGCACGCGTCGATTCAGTCGCGCGCGAGCGGCATGCGGTGGCCGTCGGCGACCAGCTTCCAGTTCGTGAAGGCGCCGGACGGGGCGGCGAGAGCGGGCCGCGCGACCAAGGCCGACGCGCACGCGGCCGCCGAGTTTGCGGTGCCCGCGGTGCGCGAGCCGGAGTTGGCGGGTTATGCGCTGGCGCTGGGCAGCTCGCCGGCATCGAAGATCGCCGCGCCGGTTGCGCGTCAGGATGCGGCGACGACGCGCGCGACCGTGCACCTGGAACCGCTGGAGAGGTCGCACCGCCATCCGAGCCGTTTGCCGGTGTTCCACGACACGGTGGAGAAAGCCCACATGCCGTCGGGCGTTTTCAACACCGTCGAGTTCGAGGACTGGGACGATGAAGGGACCATGATTTGCCGGGCCCCGTTTGAGGCTTTCGCGGTGGAGCCCTGGATCCCGGCGGTGGATTACGAGCCGCGGTCCAGGAATCTGCTGGACGAGCCGCAGTTGGCGCCGGTGGGCGGGGGCCCACGCACCGGGGTAGACACTCCGGCGGCAGGGCACGGCGAACAGCCGTTTGCCTTCGAGATCGTAGTGCCGGGAAGTGGTGCTGAGTTGGACAAAATGGATTTCGAATCGATCGCCGAGAGCTCCTCGCCGCGCTGGCGGAGTGCGCTCAAGAGCGCTTCCGGACTCTTCCGGGGGATGCTGATGGTTGTTTGCGCGATCGCGCTCGGCACATCGCTGACCGGTTGCGCGGGGAGAAACAGTTCCCTGAAGGAGAGCATACGGGGTCGGGCCGCGATCCACATGGAACACGATTTTTCGAAAGGCCTGGATGGCTGGTACGGCGCGGACGGTTGGGACCAAAGCTGGTCGTCCAGCCCGTCGGGATTCGTCGGGGCCGGCCAGCTGGCGCTGTATCGGCCATCGCACACGCTCTCCGATTACCGCTTCGAGTTTCTGGGGCAGGTCACCGGCCGCTCGATCGGGTGGGCATTCCGGGCGGCGGACTTACAGAATTACTACGCAACGCAGTTGACGATCACGAAAACCAGCGCCCAGCCCGAGGTGACGCTGGTGCGCTACCAGGTAGTGGGGGGGCAGGAAAGCGAGCGGGTGCGCATCCCCCTCCATGTCAGTTTGCCGAGCGGGCAGCCGATTCGGATTGAGGAAGACGTTGCCGGCAGCGGTTTCACGACATCGGTGGAAGGCGAGGTAGTGGATTCCTGGACGGACGACCGGCTGCGGGCCGGCGGGATTGGATTTTTCGGCAGTCAAGGGGACAA
>DATNLV010000471.1:0-5483 GCA_035602665.1 Bryobacteraceae bacterium
CGTTGTTCCATGTTCCGGCCTATCAGCTCGTCCATCCCGTCGAGTTTCTGTTCTATGCCGCGCTGGGCGTGATCGGGGGACTGGTTTCAGTCGCTTTCGTGAAGCTTCTGCTGTGGCTGCGCGAGGGCTTCTTCCGGATGCCGAAGTGGACGGGTCCGTATCAGCCCGTCGCGGGCGGCCTGCTCGTCGGTCTGATCGGATGGTTTGTACCCGACGTCCTGGGCGTCGGCTACAACCACGTGAGTCAGGCTCTGAATGGCCAATTGGTGCTCCGCACGATGGCGCTGCTGGTTATCTTGAAGCTGATTGCCACCGCGATGTGTTACGCCTCGGGCAACGCCGGCGGCATCTTCGGCCCCAGCCTGTTTATCGGGGCGATGATGGGCGGCGCGGTGGGCGGTGCCGCACACTTCATTCTCCCGGACTACACGGGCAGTGTCGGCGCGTATGCGCTCGTGGGAATGGGGGCAGCGTTCGCCGGGATCATTCGCGTGCCCCTAACGTCCGTCATCATGATTTTCGAGGTGACGCGCGACTACTCGATCATCGTTCCGCTAATGATCGCGAATCTGATCAGCTACTTCATCTCCAGTCGGCTTCAGAAGGAGCCGATCTACGAGGCGCTGCTGCATCAGGACCGCATTCGTCTGCCCGCCGGCGCGCGGGGCCGCGACGAACTCGTGATTGTGGAGCGGGGCGTTCAGCCGGCGTCCGAAGTGATATCCGCTTCGGACACGGTTGAGGATGTGCTGGGTCGTGCGCCATCGGAGCAGTCCGTTTGGCCGGTCGTGGACTCCGGTGGCTTGCTCGGAATGGTTACCAGACAGCGGCTACAACAGGCTGCGGATCAATCTGGCGGCCGGGAGAGCGTCGGCTCGATTCTTCCTTCTCTCGGGCCCTGGCAAACGATCACCACGGAGACCTTTCCCCACGTCCATCCCGACCAACCTTTGGATACTGCCCTGCGGCGGATGGCGCAAAGCGGTCTGGACATGCTCCCGGTGGTCAACCGTTCGAATCAGCGGGAACTGTTGGGTGTAATCTCCGTGCGCGATGCACTAGCCGCCTACGGGGCTGAAGCCAAGACCGAAGAGCCCGCGTACGAGGAGTCCCGCACCCCCGTCAGGCTGCTCGGAGGGCTGCTCATCGTTACGGTGGCAATGGCAGCGCTCGCAGGGGTTCTGAACTACCTCTATCGCGGACAGCGGAACGCGCGCGCCACCCAGTATTTCCAGGACGGCAACAAGTTAATGACGACAGAGCGCTATCCGGAGGCGATTGAACAGTACCGAAATGCGCTATCGGTCTCCCACAGTTCCCGTGACCGCCTCGCTCTCGCGCAGGCGCTCGAGAAGGCGGGGCGTCCGGCCGAGGCGGAAGTCTACTTCCGCGAAGTGCTGCGCGATAACCACGACAGTGGTCCAGCGAACCTGGGACTTGGGCAGGTAGCCGCGGACCGTGGGGACGTGCGCGAGGCGATCGGCGACTACCATCGGGCCATCTATGGCTCATGGCCGGACCAGCGGAAGGTGCACCAGGTGCAGGCGCGCATCGAGTTGGTGCAGATTCTAGGCAAGTTTGGCAAGAGGCAGGAGGTTCGGTCGGAACTGCTGGCGCTCGAAGCGGAGATTCCGGACGATGCTGCCCTAAGAAAGCAATTGGGCCGGTTGCTGCTCGATTACGGTCTGCCCCAGGAGTCGGCTGGAGTCTTTCGAAAAGTGATTGAAAAAGATCGCCGCGATGAGAGCGCGCTCATGGGGCTCGGCGAAGCGGAGCTTGCGCAGAATCACTACGCCGCCGCCCAGAATGAGTTCAAAGCCGCGCTACGAGTGAACCCTGGCGACGCCAACGCAGCGAGCCGGCTGCAGTTGGTCGAGCGCATTTTGGCGGTCGACCCGGCGGCGCGTGGGCTGAGCCCGCGAGAGCGGTATGAGCGGAGCCGAAAGCTCGTGGAAGCGGCTCTCGGATCTCTGGACGAGTGCCTCGGCACGACAAAAGGCGCCACGCCAGGACCGGTGGAGGAGCTGTCAAACGCGGCCCGAAAGCTGCTGCTGCGCCCGGCGAAGGGCGGAGGCGCCGACGAGAACATCGCGCTGTCGGAGCGACTATGGGACGCGCGCACCGGGCTGTGCGGGCCTTCGAAAACGCCCGACGATCCGCTCAGCAGAATGATGGCGCAACTCGCTCGCGAGCACCACTAGACCTAGATCCGCCTCAGGCGCCGCCCCTTCTCGGCGGTGCTATGCGCCTCCAGCCCGAATACTCGGCGATCATGCCTAGGATCACACCGCCCAAGATACTCGCCACCACGGCGCCCAGGTGCCAAACGAGAATGTGGTTCCTATTCAAATTCGGGCAGAAGATCTCCAGGACCGTGAGCCCACTCAGGCCCGCCATTGCGCCTGCGGTTGCCCCAGTGAACACAGGGCTCAGGATCGCGCCACGACCGAGCAGCAGCCACACCAGAAGCCCAGCCGGAACGGCGCACTCCAGTCCGATCCTGAGGCACATGAGGCCCGTCGAGACGAAGGCGGCTTCCTCGTGGGGATGAAACACCGTAGCGCATATCGCGATGATCGCGCCGATGACGGCCGCCACCAGTAAGTCAGGAGACAGCCGGAATCCGGTTCCAGGCACCATCTGCCGGCCCGCCGACAAAGTGAGCGCGCTCGCGGCCGCTGCCAGGGCGGTGAAGACCGTAATCCTCTGGAGCATACTAAGTGCTTGCCAGCCGGCCGTCCCGAGGGCCAAGGCGCCGACGGTCACCACAGCCACCAGAATCAGTAAGAACGCGGACCACAGCACGCCGGCGGGGGGCAGCGGTCTTACCGGTTTCAAGTCCGCCAGTATCCCGTTTTCGATCCGTTTCAACTGCTCCGACGACGGCTGGGCAACCTGGATTGATTGCCCCATGACCTCGGTCAGGCGTCGGCAGCGCTCACACCCGGCGATGTGTTCGGCCACTTCCGGCGGGACGGGCGCACCCGAGGCGTAAGAGGCGATCAAACCGTCGATGTCACGGCACGTCACTCTTGCTCTCCCTCGCTCTCGCACGCTCTCTTTTGTAATTCGTTGACACCGCATGCGAAGTCACGGTGGGGGTTATCGTAACTCATCGTGCAGCCCCTTTGCTTGCGGCCTGAAGCAAGTTCCGCAACCGCTCATACGCCCGGTGAGCTTTCTGTTTCACGGCTCCCGCGGTGGATGAAGTGGCGCGAGCGATCTCCTCAATGCTAAGGCCATCCACCTTGAGCATCGTCACAACTTCTCGCTGGCTGTCCGGCAGTGTGGCAAGGAGTTCTTCAAATGGCAGCGCGTTGCTTTGGTCCTGGTTGCGCACGGCGGGCTCGGGGAGGACGTCGACGGCGATCTCTCGCGACAGCCGTCGGCGCCTTCGATAACCGTCTATGCGCACGCGGTGGGCAATCGCGTAAGCCCAGGGAAGCAAGGGTTGGCCGGCGCGATAAGTGTGTCGCACGCGGTGGATGCGTAGCCACAGCTCCTGGAGCATGTCGTCGGCGTCGGCTCGGCTGCCCATTTGCGCGGCAAAGAAGCCATAGAGCTGGGGGCTGAGCCGCTCGATGAGAATCGCGGCGGCTGCCGCATCCGCTTGTTGATACCGAATCATCAACTGCTCCAGGTTAGGCTCGCGCAATTCCGGAGCGCCGGTATCAGGCTGCACTCTGCGATCCCCCCTGGCCGGTGTGGAGACAAGCGCTGCGATCGAGTGAGATGGGCGCCGCACGCTTGCCAGCCCGCACAGCATCAGCGTACCAACTGGTGCGCGGGGTGTAAAGATCGCAGAAAATGCGCCGAGGCAGCGTAACCGGCTGGCGAGGTCGAGCGAATTGTCCTGATGAAGGCGGCACCGAGCCGCGAATTCAACTCAGAGGGGAATTGCAATGGAGATACGAAAAAGCCTGAAGTCTCGTTTTCTATCGGCGGTGCCTGTAGTTGCGCTGCTGACCACCTGTATCCAACTCGGTCGGGCCGAGGGTCCGAGCGGCGACGTCTACGTCATGACCAATCAATCGAAAGGTAACTCCGTGATGGTCTTCCATCGGGACGCCACGGGGATGTTGACGTTCTCGGCTACCTTCGCCAGTGGAGGCAACGGAGCCGGAACCGGAGCCGACCCCTTGGGTTCACAAGGCGCGCTTGTGCTCAGCGAGGATCAGCGGTTGCTGTTTGCAGTCAACGCGGGAAGCGACTCCGTTTCCGTGTTTGCGGTGTGGGGAGACCGTCTCAAACTACTGGACACCGTTCCCTCGGGAGGCGCTATGCCTGTCAGCCTGGCCGTCCAGCACGGTCTGGTTTACGTTCTGAACGCCGCCGGAACACCGAACATCTCGGGGTTCTTTATCGACCCGGAGACCAACCGGCTGGTCCCGCTGGAGGGCTCGACTCAGGACCTGCCCGGCGGCGCGGCGGCGGCTCCGGCCGAAGTTTCGTTCACCCCGGACGGGAGCGCCCTCGTGGTGACCGAGAAGGGAACCAGCAGCATCGCCACGTTCGCTCTGGACAAGGGACGTCCTGGGGCAGGCGTGTCCTTTCCTTCGAGCGGCGCTACGCCCTTCGGGTTTTCCTTCGGCCACGATGACGTCCTGATCGTTTCCGACGCGGCCGGCGGGCCTGCCGGAACAGCAGCCGTGTCATCCTATGCAGTGGACGAGGACGGACACGTTGCTATCGTCACTCCGGCGCTGGGTGACACACAGAAGGCCGCGTGCTGGCTGGTTGTGCCGCGGAACGGCCGCTTTGCGTACACGGCCAATGCCGCCAGTAACACCATTTCCGAATACGGGGTCTCAGAGGATGGCAACCTGACGCTACTCAACGCGGTGGCCGCGTCAACCGGCACCGGAAGCACGCCGACCGACATGGCCTTGAGCGGGAACAGCCACTTCCTGTATACCCGCGACGGCGGGAAGGGCGCCGTCAGTGGCTTCCGGATCGGAGCCGACGGGGCGCTGACCCCCATCGCCACGGCCGCGGGAGTGCCTGCGGGCAGCCAGGGAATCGCCGCGCGCTGACCGTGAGCGTGGAACTGAGGAGCCGCCGTGGCCTGTAACTGGCCGCGGAGGCTCCTGCTGCGCGACGCCAGTGCCTCGCCTCGCGCATCACCAGATAGCGGATCCAAAGCCTATAGGCTTGCTCGTTAGCGCGCACTGAAACGGCGATTCAGGGAACCGTGCCTTCCGCTTCTCCGCCTTTCTCGCCTATGTTTGCGCCACGGGCGATCTCGTAGCCAATCTCGGCGGCCCTGATCAGAAGCAGGACGAGAATCGTGGGGAACCGCGAAAATCAAGACAAAGAAGAAAGATGCTCCGGTTGGAGACGAGATAGCCGAGGAGGCCCATCGACACGGCGGCAATCACGTTACATGCGTGGCCAGGGGACTCGACGCCAAGCTACGCCAAGCTGAGAAAGTACATTGCCGATGGGTGTGGCTCGGAGGCAGGGATTCGCACCCCAATCGGACC
>DATNLV010000491.1:0-20669 GCA_035602665.1 Bryobacteraceae bacterium
CCCTCGGTCGACCTCCCCCCGGTGTGCTATTGTGCCGGCGCCAGCGGCTGGGCTTAAGCCCCGCCCTTCTCCAGCCGCTCCATCATCTCGAAGCACACCCGGCTATTGTGATACGGGCACTTCCACGGCCCCACCAGGCAAGCGTCGCTAGGATCTTCCTTCTCCGTAAACGGCACGCCCGCCGGCGTCAGCTTAGCGTGCCACTCGCCATGCACCCTATCCACAACGTGCGTTTCGATGTACTCCCACGCCCGCCGCGACGCCTCCAGAAACCGCACATCGCGCGAAAGCTGCCAGGCATTGTAGAAGCCAACCACCGCCTCCGCCTGCGCCCACCAGTGCTTATTGGGATCGATGAATACGCCCTTGGAATTGGCCTCGTAGAACAGGCTGCCGTCCTTGTCCAGCCCTTGCTCATAAACGGCGAATGCCATCTCGGTGGCCAGCCGTCGCGCGCGCGCGAAAAGCTCCGGGTCGCCCAGCACCTCGGCCGCCTCGTAAATCAGCCAGCTTCCTTCGATGTCGTGCCCGAAAGAAATGTGATCGGTGAGCGAGTTCCACTGCCGATCGAAAAACAGACGGAAGTGGCCCGTCGCGCCGTCCACGATGTCGTCCATCGTCACTTCGAGCAGCGCCTTCTGCCGCGCCGCGAGCTCCGGGTCCTTCCACACGCGCAGCAGGTTGGTGTAGGCCTCCATCACGTGCAGGTGCGTGTTCATGGACTTGGGGCAGTTCAGATCCTTCGCGCTCAGCCGCAGGTCGTCGAGCGCGCCCCAATCGCGTCCGCACGCCTCCAGATACCCGCCGTAGGCCTTGTCGCGGCTCTTCTCCTCGGTCAGCCGGAAGAGTTGCTGCGCGCGATCGAGGCTCTCGGCCTTGCCCGTCGCCCGGTAGTATTCCGCGAGGCCATAGATCGCGAACGCCTGCGCGTAAATTTGTTTGCGGTCCGAAATCGGGTTGCCCAGGTGATCCAGCAGCCAGTACACGCCGCCGTACTGCTTGTCCCAGAACTTGTCGACGATGTAGGCGTACGCATGGTCCGCCATCTCGCGATATTCGGGATTGCCCAGCAGCCGGTACGCCGCCGAGTAAGTCCACAGGATACGCCCGTTGATCACCGCGGCCCGAGGCGCTTCCTCATCCACCTTCAGATCGCAGGAGACCCTTCCGTAGAAGCCGCCGTGTTCGCGGTCCACCGTATGGCGCATCCAGAACGGCAGGATGTTTTCCGTCAGCTCCTTCCTGAACTCGGCCGCCTGCATCACGCTTTCCCTCCGCCGAGGCGCAGGTTTTTCTCGATCAGCGCGATGCGTTGCCGCACGCACGCCGCGCTGCGCAACGGGTCCGGCGGCGTGTTCAGGACGTAATCGAGCAGCCGCTCCACCGTCGTCGTGGCAACGTTGGTGCGAGTATCGGACGCGCCATAGTAAATGAGAACCTGCTCACCGCGGCGCACCCAGCCGTTCGAGAACGTCACGTTCGAAACATCGCCGATCCGTTCCCCGCCCTCGGGCGCCAGGAAATAGCCGCCGGGCTTGGCAATCACTTTGTAGGGAACCGCGAGGTCGCACAAGAAGCAGTACAGGACGTAGCGCAGCCCCGCCGCTGTATTGCGAACTCCGTGCGCCAGGTGCAGCCAGCCCTTCCCCGTCTTGATGGGCGCCGGCCCCAAACCGTTCTTCACCTCGTTGATGGTGTGGTATTCGCGGCGGTCGAGAATCGTCTCCCGCTCGATTACCGCGTGCTCCATGTTCTTCGCCAGGCCCCACCCGATTCCGCCGCCGCTGCCGGCCTCGATAAAGCTGTCCTGCGGCCGCGTATAGAAAGCGTATTGGCCCTCGACGAACTCGGGGTGCAGCACGCAATTGCGCTGTTGCGCCGATGGCGTCCGCAAGTCGTCCAGACGCTCCCACTTCTTGAGGTCCCGCGTTCGCGCGATGCCGCACTGCGCCACCGCCGACGACAGATCGCCAGGCGCCGCCGCCGGATCCTTCCGCTCCGCGCAGAACAGGCCGTAGATCCAGCCGTCCTCGTGGGCCGTCAGCCGCATGTCGTAGACGTTCGTCTCGGGCTCGGCGCCTTCGGGCATCGTAACCGGATAGTCCCAGAAGCGGAATCCGTCCACGCCGCTGGCGCTCTCGGCGACGGCGAAGAACGACTTGCGGTCGGCGCCTTCTACCCGCGCCATCAGGACCACTTTGCCGTTCCATTCCATGGCGCCCACGTTGAACGCGGCGTTAATGCCCAGGCGTTCCATGAGAAGCGGATTCGTGGCCGGGTCCAGATCGTAGCGCCAGAACACGGGCGCGTGCGCCCCGGTCAGAACCGGATGCTGGTAGCGTTGGAACCAACCGTTCGACCCGGGCACCGGCGCGTTCGGCCGCCCGATGAGGTCCTCATGCGCCCGAAGTAGTTGTGCAAGTCGATGCTCGAAATCTGCCTGTGCCATGTGGATTCCTCATCATACATCGCCCCACCACTTCCCCCTGCACGCTTCGCCCCACCCGCTCGTCATCCAATCGAGTGTCCTGGCGTCGAAGTGTGCTTCTGTGTCTGGCTGCGGCCGCGGTGCTGCTCGCGGAGGAGCCCAGCGCTTCCGATCTCTACCGCAAGGGCCGCAAAGCCGAGCGCGCCGGAGCAGTCGTCCAAGCCTATCTCCTCTATTCCGAAGCGGCCGCGAAAGATCCGTCGCACCCGGAATACGGCGTTCGCGCGCAAGCCCTCCAGATCCGCGCCGCCCTCAAGGCGCACGCCATGCCCGCCCGGGACGGTTCGGGCAGGACCGTGCTGGAGCCGCCCGAGGTCCTCGAGTCGCCCGGCTTTTCAACCGCCATCGAGGAAAGGGAACTGGCCGAGCTGCGCCGCATGAAACCGCCGCCCCAGTTGACGGCATCTCCGGACGTCAAGACCCTCGACCTGAAGGGCGATGCCAAGGCGCTATTCTCCCAGGCCGCCTCCGCCTTCGGTATCGGTGTCGCCTTCGACCCGGAGTATGAGGCCGGTCCGCCGCGCACCCTGCACCTCGACAGCGTCACCTATCGCGACGCGCTGCACGCCGTCGAAGCGGCCACCGGCTCCTTCGTCTTCCCCATCGGCCAGCATCTCGTCATGGTGGCCAAAGACACGACGGCGAAGCGCGTCGCGCTCGAGCCCACCGTCGCGGTGACAATCCCCATCCCCGACACGCTGACGCCTCAGGACGCGCAGGAAGTCGGCCGCGCCGTGCAGCAGACCCTCGACATCGCCCACCTTTCGATCGATACCGAGCGCAAGATGGTCCTCATCCGCGATCGCATTTCGCGAGTCCGGCCCGCCCAGGAGCTGTTCGAACAGCTCTCGCACAGCCGCCCGCAGATCATGATCGAAATGCAGTTTCTGGAGGTGGATCGATCGAGTCTGCTCTCCTACGGCCTCCTGCTGCCCAGCAACTTCCCGATCACGTTTCTCGGCACCGCGGGCCTGGCCGCCCTCGATCCCTCAAACCTGCAACTGGCCGGCTTGGCCGCGCTCCTCGGCAACGCCATCCCGTTGTCCGCGGTCGCCCACCTGAATCCCATCATGTTCGGTCTGGGCATTGCCAACTCCCAGATCTTCGCCACCATGACGAAGTCGTCCGCCAAGACTTTGCTGGACGCTTCCGTGCGGTCGCTCGATGGCGAGGCCGCGGATTTTCACGTTGGGAGCAAGTACCCCATCCTGACCGGCCAACTGCAAGCCGGCACAACCACGGGCACGGCATCCACCGCCTACCAGAGCATTCCGTCCTTCAGCTTCGAGGATCTGGGATTGGTGCTGAAGGTGACGCCGCACATGCACGGAACCGAGGAGGTCTCACTGGATGTGTCCGCCGAATTCAAAACCCTCACCGGCAACTCCGCGAACGGAATTCCCGTGATCGGGACCCGCAAACTCGAGTCCAAGGTGCGGCTCCGCGACGGCGAGTGGGCGCTGGTGGCAGGACTGATGAGCGACTCGGATGCCCGCTCGATCACCGGCATTCCCGTGCTCTCGCGGCTTCCTCTGATCGGCAGCGCCATGCGGGACAACGAGCGCAACCGCATCAAGACCGACGTCATCCTGCTGCTTAGGCCGATCCTGCTCGATGCGCCACCCGACCCTTCTCTCGCGCGCCGCCTGTGGCTCGGCTCCGAGACCCGCAACGAGATCCCTCTCTAGGGTTGCGTCCCAGAACTGGCCCGACGATTCGGTGTGGTGCTCGCCTCAGCATATGCGGGCCGTGGCGGCCCTCCACCGGGGTCCTCGCTGGGATCAGACGGTAGGTGCGGACGGTGACTGCCCCTTCTTCGCTGTCCCAACTGCATCGAACGTGCCACGAGGTAAACTCGGGTTTTGTACCAGGACTGAACATGAGCGTGCGATCTCAGCTGTGGCGTGCCGTCGTCGTCGGCGCCTCCTTTCTGCGCTCCAGATTGGACCGCCGTCGTGGCTACAAGGTCGTCTGGAACAGGCTGTCCAGGACCGAGGCTTTGGCGAAGCAGCACGTGCTCGGTTCGGAAAAGGAAGAAGACGTCCTGGCTACCGCCATCGACACACGCTGTGTCCTCCAAAAAACGGTCGGACTTCTACCGGAAGACAACGTGCTGGAAATTGGGTGCGGCATCGGCAGGGTTGGTCAGGAAGTTGCACCCCTATGCAAGTTCTGGGTTGGATGCGATGTTGCCCGAAACATGCTGAGGCTGGCGCAGAAACGCCTGGCCCCATTCGCGAACGTTGGCCTGATCGAGATCGCCGGTTATGACCTCGCAGCGTTCGCGGACAATTTCTTCGAAGTCGTTTACTGCACGGTAGTGTTCATGCATCTGGAGGAATGGGACCGCTACAGCTATGTCCTCGATGCATATCGCATCCTCAGGCCGGGCGGACGCATTTACATCGACAACTTCTCGCTTTGTTCCGATGCGGGGTGGGCGACCTTTGAAAAGCACCGGAAGATCCCTCCCGGCGAGCGATACTGCGCCACGAGTCGATCCTCCACTCCGCAGGAGCTGCAGACGTATCTCGCAAGAGCCGGCTTTCGCGACATCAGCACTTGGGAGGACGGAACGTGGATTCGTTGTTGGGCGGTTAAGTGAGGCAGGCGCCCCGGAGATCCGTTGTGCTCCCCATACCCGACGAAATTTGCGCGAAATGCCGCGTCCCCGGGTGGATGATCCGCAAACCGGAGACTGGACCGAATTCCGCCGCCTTTGCGAAATTCGTGCCTGTCCCCAACATTTGCCTTCTGGACAATCATACGGCCCGCGATTTGCGCCGCACTGCGCTAGATTCTACGCCCTTGGCGCACCGAGTAGTCCTCCTCGCTCCGCGTGAGGTTCGGGCTGTAGTAGGGGTCGGCGTCCAGTAGATCGCGCCAGCGGGCGCGCATTGCCTCGCAACCCGCCACGTCGACAATCAGGTTCCGCGGCCCGCGCGAAAGCGATTCGTGATGCAGGAGCATCGCGTGGGGCGTGTAGACGTTCCTCAGCCCCAGCCGGCCGAGCCGCAGGCACAGGTCGATATCGTTGAACGAAAGCGGGAAGAGGGACTCGTCGAAGCCGCCCACCTGCTCGAAGGCGGAGGCGCGCACCAGCATGCAGGCCCCCGTCACGGCGCTGACATTGCGAATGACGTCCGGGAAATCGAAGTAGTGATGCGCGCGGCCGTCGAAGCCGCGAAACGGGTGCCCGCCGCTATCCAGAATGCCCAGCGCGACGCCCGCGTGCTGTATGCGGCCGTCCGGATAGAGCAGCTTGGCCCCCACCGCGCCGATCTCCGGCCGGCTCCCCAACTCGATCATCGCGTCGAGCCACCCCGGCTCCATCACCTCGACGTCGTCGTTCAGGAAAACCAGCAGCGGCGCACGGCACTGGCGCACCGCGGCGTTGTTGATCGCGGAGTAGTTGAATGGCCGGCCGCGCCAGTCCAGATAGCCGACGGCGTGCCCGCACTCCCAGGACCGCACCAGCCGCTCGATCCGCCCGCCCCGCGAATTGTCGATCACCAGCACTTCCCAGTCCGTGTAGGTTGTCTTTGCCAGCGACGCAAGGCAGGCACGGAGCGCACCCTCGTTCCCGCCGGAGGGGATGAGAATGACGGCCTTCGATCCCGGCGCGATCGGGTAGCGCACCCGCAGCCGCCCCGGTCCGCAGCCCGCCACCACCGTGGCGCCCGTTCCAAGACGGCCCAGGTGATCCTCCACCGCCCGCCGTCCGGCCTCGGCGGCGTAGGGCTTCGCCTCCGGACTCGCCGCGGCCGAGCCTCGCGTCGCGCGCCAGTGGTAGAGCACTCGGGGAATGTGCGCCACCTCCGGGGTGAGCGCGGACATCCGCAGGATCAGGTCGTAGTCCTGCGATCCGTCGAATTCCGTCCGGAATCCGCCCGCCTGCTCCGCCAGGTCGCGGCGGGCCACCAGCAGGTGGCTGCAGTAATTCTCCGAGAGCAGCAGCTCGGGCGACCAGTCCGGTTTGAAGAACGGGTCGTAGCGCTTGCCGGCGGTATCGATCTTGTCTTCGTCCGAGTACAGGAAGCCGGCCCGCGGATGGTGGTTGATGGCGTCGACGGCATGGAAGAGAGCGTCCGGAGAAAGCTCGTCGTCCTGATCGAGCAGCGCTATATACTCGCCGCGGGCGAGCGCCAGGGCGGCGTTCGAAGCGGCGGAGATGCCGGCCGACTTTGCCAGCGCCGTCACGCGCACGCGCGCGTCTTCCGCGGCCGCCTGGGCCAGGATCGCCGAGGTCTCCTGCGAGCCCGAGCCATCGTCCGCCAGGCACAGCTCCCAGTTCGAGTAGCTCTGGGCGCGGACTGACGCGATGGCGCGCTTCAGGTCGGCCGCCGCCGGCCGGTAGACCGGAACCAAAACGCTCACGAGCGGGCGCTCGGCGAACGCACGGAACTTGAGTCGCATCAAGGAATCGTCGCGCCGCTCGAACAGCCGGATCCACTCTGCGTACTCCGCCGGGCCAGAGCTTGTTTCACGCGAGGGAACCAAGCGGTGGGCCAGCGTGGCGGCCTTGAGCAGCGGCAGCGCGCAGGCTTGCAGGGTGCGCCAGATACGGCTGCGCAGGATGCCTTCGACGCCCCGCTGGGCCAGCCCGGCGTTCGCGTCCACGCGGCTGAGCGCGGACCACTGGCTCTCGATCGCGTCGGCGATGGCGGCCAGTTCCGAGGGCGCGGCATCGGTCCGGCGGAACAGCAGAGGGCCGTCGAAATCCGGCTGCGGAAGAAAGCCGAGGCTGCTCAGCAGGCGCAACGTCGCCACTGGCAGATCCGCGCCGCAAAACAGAATCGTGGAGGTTCTGGCCGCGGTCGCAGCGTCCACAGTGCCGGTTGAAACGCCCAGGTCGACCGCTCCCTCCGACACCACCTCGACACCGAGAGCCCCCAGCGCGGCGGCCATCTCGTCCGCGCCTGGGCCGGCACACCAAACCCGGTGCGGGTGGAGCGCCCGCACGATTTCCGCAGCCGTGGCCGCGGCATCGAACCGGTAGGGTTCGCTCATCTCAGCCGTTCATTCTTGAGGTTGCCTGGGCCGAATCGCCTAGCTCTTCTGGGGTAGTCTAGCACGCTGCTGGGAAGCCTGTCCCTTCTTGTGCGTGCTGGGCGCGGGCTCCTTGAGCAGCGACTCGATCTGGTCGCGCATGTGCCTCTCCAGGTCGCCCTTCAGGAAGTCGTCGTTGAGGCCGCCGTGCTGGGCGCGGATCTCGCCCGCGCGATCGACGAACATGATCTGAGGCACATAGAGCGGCTCCGCCATGGAATGCTGAAGGTACTCGAGCACGGTGTCGCGCGATGCGACGCCCACCGGGTAGGTGAGCCCCAGCATCCTCACGAACTCCGGGACCAGCAACGAGGCGTTATCGTTGAACGCGACGCCCAGAGGCTGAAACCCGCGCGGTCCGTACTCCTTGTACAGCCGCTCCACGATCGAAGACGCGTTCTGGCAGTGCGGGCAGGTGGTGTGCACAAAATCGATCATCACGACCTTGCCGTGAAACTGGCTCAACAGAAGCTGCTGCCCGTCGGTCATCTGCACCGCCAGTTTAGGAGCTTTTCGGGGAATGTCCGCGCCTCGAAGCGATGCCAGGGCGAGCGCGAAGCCAATGCCGAGTGAGAGGGAACGAGCAGTCATCGTCTTCATTTTACCGAACCGCGGCCGTCCGGGAGCGGACAGGGAGCGGATAATCCCTCCAGGCTGATGACGCGCGGGCCGTCGACCCGTAGCACCCAGTAGCCGTCGTCGCCGCGTCCGGCTACGGCGTCGGCGGAGCGCGACGTCGCCTCGAAGGTCTTCCACTTCCCGGCCAGCACCTTCTGGTACAGCTCGAAATACTTCCGGGCCTGCGCCGGGCCGCTCCATTCCGAGACGTACGCGAGCACCATCCGCCGCCAGTCCGCCGGGTGGTGCTTGGGCGCGAACAGGCGGAAGATTCCGCCCCTCCACTCCGGCGCGACGGCCGCCGCTTCCCGGTCGCTCGCATACTGGCGCAACAGGATGGAGTTGTCCAACTCGCCCAGCTCACCGTCCGTGAAGGCGCGGTAGTTCCGCTCGGATGGGAACACCGGGATCTGCAGACGCGCCCGTTTCGCGTGCTCGAAATAGCGCTCCGGGTGAAGAATCTCCTGGGTGGTTTCGGGGGGGTGGAGAAACACTTCGGAGAAGGCAGCCTCCCCCATCTTCTCCACCACCGCCTGCTGGAACAGCATGCCCTGGGTATAGGGGAACAGCAGCGTCTCCTGAAGGTAGAGCGGCGCACGGTCGAAGACCGGAAACTCCCCGGACCCGCCGCCGTTCAGATCGCTCATCTGCCTGGCCAGCTCGGGCGAGTTCACGAGAGACTTGCCGCTCTGCCGCGCCAGGTACTCGGACATCAGCCAGGTCGCCTGTCCCTCCATGACCGCCATCCGCGCCAGGCCGCTGTCGTCGTTCTGGCTGGCGCGCGCGATGAACTTAGCCAGGTGGAAATGCTGGTCGGCGAGGGCGTGCGCCAGTTCGTGCACCAGCGCGGAGCGCTCGGCGAGGCCGTCGCTCGAACCTACTACGAATAGCTTCTTCTTGTGGAAGTCGTAGAAGGCGGCGGCCTGCTCGGTCAGCAGATCGATGGTCGTCTTCTTGAGGTCGAAATCGGGCGGAGCGAAGCCCAGTTTCTTGAGCACGGCCTCCTCGGCTTCGATCTCCTTCGGCTTCACTTCCTCGCGAATGCGCCGCTCGAGGAACTCCTTCATGTCCTCTCGCGAGATCTGGTCGTAGCGGATCTTCGCCCGTGGTTCGAGACCGGAGATCTCTCCGAGCTTCGCGACGATGCCGTCGATCTGGCTGAACAGATCGGGCTCTTGGGCCGCTGCCGGCGCCGAGATCCACAGCGCGGTCAGGAGTGTCCAATCGAGGAGTCTTCTCATTTGAAGGAGCCCGCCAGTCGCCGCACCTGGTTCCGGAACACGGCCGCTATGATCAGGATCAGCATGCCGCTCACCGCCAGCGTCCAACGCGCGCCGATGCGGCCCGCCAACGCGCCCGCCGCCAGGCTGCCGAAGGGCCCCACGCCCACCACCGTCATTGCGTAGAGGGCCATGATGCGCCCGCGGTAATCGTCCGGGACGAGCGTCTGGATCAGGGTGTTGGCGGAAGCGTTCTGCCGCATCACGGCGAAGCCCGCGGCCGTCATCACCACCAGCGCCACATAGAACGACGTGGAGGACGCGAACGCGATGAACGCCGCTCCCAGGATCACGGCGCCCCAGAAGATCACCTCCGTCAGCCCGGCGGTCCTGGTCCGGCGAGCCAGCGCAAGGGTGCCCACCACGGCTCCGATCCCCATCGCGCCCATGAGGAAGCCCAGGCCCCTCGGTCCGCGATGGAACACGGCGTCGGCGAAAACGGGCATCAGCACCATCGCGGGCATGGTGCAGATGGCGCTGGTGCCCACCATCAGCAGCAGAGTCCGGATCTCGGCCGCCCCTCGAACGTAGCGGAAACCGTCCACCAGGTGCTGCCACGGCGGAGCGATCGGGCCGCGCACGAAGCGTGGCAGGCGCATGGCTGCCAGTGCCGCGATCACCGCCAGGAAGCTGATCCCGTTGAACAGAAAGCAGCGCCCTTCGCCCACGGCCGCTACGACCAGGCCCGCCACCGACGGCCCCACCACGCGCGCCGAATTGAACATGGCCGAGTTGAGGGAGATGGCGCTCAGCAGATCCTCCTTGCCGGTCATCTGGATCAGCAGCGACTGGCGGCCGGGCATGTCGAACGCGTTCACCACGCCGAGAAACGTGGCCAGCACCAGGACGTGCCAGACCTGGACCCGGCCACTGAGCTTCAGCGCCGCCAGGGCGAACGCCTGCAGCATCAGCAGCGTCTGGGTGGCGATGACGACGCGGTGCCGGGAGTAGCGATCCGCCACGAGGCCTCCGATGGGCGCCAGAACGAACACCGGAATCTGCGAGCAGAACCAGACCGCGCCCAGGAGCCACTCCGAGTGTGCCATTCCCCAAACCAGCCAGCCCTGCGCCGCCGTCTGCATGAAAGTGCCCACCAGCGAAACGAGCTGGCCGACGATAAACAGGCGGAAATTCCGGTGCCGCAGCGCGCGGAAGCCCAGGCGCCAGCCGCCGGCGGCGGGAGCAGGCTCCGTTCCGGCGAGCAGTTCGGAGGGAGGTAACGGCACTTCCAACCTTCAGGATAATCCGAGGTGCGCTAAAATGGGCTCTTACAGGAGATCCGAATTGGCAGAAGACAAGACCTATAAGTCCACCTACGTGGGCAGCGGCACGTTCCTCATCAGCAAACCGAAGCGCAAGAAGGCCAAACTGCGGCAATCCCGCGTGAGAAACCCCCAGCGCGGCGCCCGCAAGTAACTCGCGCGCCATCGACCGGCAAGCCCTGCGCCCCGTCCACGCCCGCGAGCCGGCCGAGGCCATCGGCGATCCGACATCGGCCATCCACCATCGGCCCTCGGCCATCGACCATCCACCATCCACCATCGACCATCGGCCATCGACCAAACAAGAAGAGAGAGCCCGGACTGTTTGCGGATATTGGCAGGAACCAAGGGGATTCTGGATGGCTTCGTCAGTGGGAATAAAGGCTGGACCGCACTCTCTCTTCCGGCCACGAGCTTAGTCCCGCCACCGGCTCGACTCCGAATCTCCAAGCGCCAACCTGTTGTTTCGAGGCGAGGAAAAAAGTTCGATTCGAGGCGACCGGGAAACGGCTGCCTCGGCCGGGCGCCAGCGTGCGACACTGGAAATTCGAGGCCATGCGATCCACATTTCTCGGTGCCGCGACGCTTTGCGCCCTCTCTGCCGGCTGTCTGGCCGCACAATCCGGCGGCATCCCGCCCGAGTGGGAAGTCCGAAAACAGATGACCGAACTGGCGGAGCACGTTCAGCGCTTCGGACCCGTGCTCGACCAGATCCACGCCGAGGATTGGGTGAAGAAGGGCGCGCCCGAGGCTTACGTGACGCAACTGGAGAGCACGCGCGCCCAGATCGGTTACCTGGTCGGCTCGACCAAAGATCTGGCCGCCCATCCGGAGCGGATGTCGACGGTGCTCGAGACGTTCTTCCGCATGGAATCCGTGGAGGCGATGCTGCGGTCCGTAGTGGTGGGCATCCGCAAGTATCAGAACCCGGCCGTGGCGGAGATGCTCGCAGGGCTGATCGCGGACACCAGCGCCGACCGGGACAAGTTGCGCCAGTACCTGGTCGACCTCGCCGCCGACCGCGATCAGCAATTCCGGGTGATGGATCAGGAAGCCCAACGCTGTAGGGCCGCGCTTTCGCGCGGAGCAGCCCCGGCAGCCAAGACCAACACCCGCCAGGAGGAACACCATTGAGCGAACCGCGTACGTTCACGTGCAGCATCTGCGGCGATCCCTCGACCGATATCTGCGTCTGGTGCACGAAGGACGCCTGCCCTAACCACATCTGCAGCAAGTGCCAGCGCTGCAGCGACTGTTGCGAATGCGAGGTGCCGCTCACCGAAGCTCCGCCCCCGCACGAGAGCCCGGCGTAGCCGAGCGACGAGCGCGTTTTGTGAAGACCATCATCGAGCCGTTCCGCATCAAGAGCGTCGAGCCTCTGCACCACAACACCCGCGAGGAGCGCGAGCGCCTGCTCGAAGAGGCGGGCTACAACCTGTTCCTGATCGACGCCAAGGACATCCTCATCGACCTGCTCACCGACTCGGGCACCAGCGCCATGTCCACCGCGCAGTGGGCCGCCATGATGCGCGGCGACGAGTCGTACGCCGGCAGCGAGAGCTTCTACCGGCTCAAGCGCGTGGTTCAGGACCTCACGGGTTTCCGCCACGTCATTCCGACTCACCAGGGCCGGGCCGCGGAGCGCATCCTGTTTCACGTCACCTGCGGCGCCGGAAAAGTCGTTCCCAACAACACGCATTTCGACACCACGCGGGCGAACGTGGAGGCGAGCGGCGCGCGGGCGGTGGATCTGCCCTGCCCCGAGGCGGCGGACACGCAGGCTTTGGGCCCGTTCAAGGGCAACCTGGACGTGGCCGCGCTCGAAAGGCTGATCGAGGCGGAGGGCGCCGGGCGCATCCCGCTGGTGATGATCACGGTCACCAACAACTCCGGCGGCGGGCAGCCGGTCTCGCTCGCCAACATCGAGGCGGTGAAGGCGGTGGCGTCCCGTCACGGCATCCCTTTGTATATCGACGCCTGCCGGTTCGCCGAGAACGCCTGGTTCATCGGGCAGCGCGAGGCGGCGTACAAGGATTGGACGCCGAAGCAGATCGCGCAGAAGATGTTCCGGCTGGCGGATGGCTGCACTTTCTCCGCCAAGAAGGACGCCTTCGCCAACATCGGCGGCCTGCTGTGCACCAACGACGACCGCCTGGCGGCGCTGGAGAAAGACCTGCTGATCCTGACCGAGGGCTTCCCGACCTACGGCGGCCTGGCCGGGCGCGACCTGGAAGCGATCGCGGTGGGCCTCGAGGAAGTGCTCGATCCCGACTACCTGCGCTACCGCATCGTCTCGACCGAATACCTGGGCCGTCACATCGCCGATGCCGGCGTTCCCATCGTCGAGCCGCCGGGCGGACACGCCATCTACATCGACGCCGGCCGCATGCTGCCGCACATTCCGGGCCACAGGTTTCCAGGGCAGGCGCTGGCGGTTGAGCTGTACCGGCACGCCGGGATCCGCTCGGTCGAAATCGGCTCGCTGATGTTCGGCGACAAGGCGCAGCACGAGCTGCTGCGGCTGGCCATACCGCGGCGGGTGTATACGCAGAGTCATATCGACTACGTGGTGGAGGCGATTCTGGAAGTGAACGCGCACAAGGACGAGTTACGAGGCATGGAGATCGTCTCCGAGCCGCCGTTCCTGCGGCACTTCAGCGCTCGGTTGCGGCCCTGCTGAATACGGTCAGCCGTTTTCGTGGCGCAGGCACTCCTGCCTGCCGCCTCGACATTCGTGTCGAGGCCTGCTCATTTCGACTTCTTCGCGTCGAGGCCCGCGACCTTCTCCGCGAGGCGTCCAATCTGCCCTCGAAAGTTGCTATTGGCGCCTAACAGCTTCCCGCCCGAGTAGGCTTCCCACAGTTCCGAGCGGCACTCCGGCAACACGGCGTAGACGGCCAGACCGACCATCTTGCCGAGTTCCTCGGGTGAAATGTCAGGGTTCTTGGGAGTTTGATTGACGATCAGGTGCGTTCGGCTGCGATTCAGCCCGGCCTCCGTGAGTCGCGACACCAGTCGCTTGACCTCGTACAGGTTTGCCACCTCGAGGGTCGCGATCAGGAAGAGGTCGCTCAGACTCGGAGCCAGGGCCGCGGCAAAGGGATTCAATCGGCCAAGATCGATGATGATCCATTGGTAGATGGACTGCGCGAATTCGAAGACCTGCCGGACGTTGCCGGTATTCGCCAGCTCCTCCACAGGCATTGACTCCTGTGACAGGAGAATATCCAGGCCATCGGGGCGGCTGACAACGATTTTGTTCCAGTAGTTCTCGTCAAGCCGGTCGAGATTGTTGGCGACCTCTTGGAGGGTGTGTTCCGAAGCCGCTTTCGTGAGGAAGCCGACGGAGCCCCCGGCAACGTCGAGGTCCGCCAGCAGGACGCGGCTGCCAGTCCGCTGTTTTAACTCGAGGCTGAAGTGGCAGGCGATCGTAGTCGTCCCCACCCCTCCTTTAGCGCCCAGAAACCCGACTACCGTACCCAATGCGGTTGGCGAGCCTGACCGGAGAGCGTCCGCCTGACTCCGGTGCCGCAGCATGGCGTGGCTCAAGCTGCGCGCTAACGCGGCACCCTTCAGCTCCCCTTTGACTATGTAATCCTGCGCTCCACACCGCACTGCCTCGTGGGCGAACAAAGCGTCGTCGAGACCGGTCAGTATGACCACCGGTAGACTTGGTGCGCAAGACCGGATGGCAGTCAGGGTCTGAAGCCCTTGGCTGTCCGGCAGAGTGAGGTCCAGGAGAACCATGTCTATCTCGCCGCGTCCGAGCCGGACCATGCCTGGGAGCAAGGCCTGTACCCACTCAACCTGGAACCGAGCGCTCTGACTGCCGGAGAGCATCTCCCGCACCAATGCGGCGTCCCCCGGATTGTCCTCGATGAGAAGGATTCGCAACGGTCCTTCGGGCAAGTCGGTGTCTCGTTTCATGCTTTGTCCTCCGCTCCGGTCTCCAGCCGGGAAGACCGCGAAGCCGTCATCCCATTACTTTTCAACTCGTGGGGGGAGCCTCATTTAGCAGCAGCCAGTACAGACCCAAGGTCCGGACAGCCTCGGCGAATTGAGTGAAATCGACCGGCTTTCTTACGTAGCTGTTGGCTCCGAGATCGTAGCCGGCCATGATGTCCTGCTGCTCCCGGGAAGAAGTGAGGATCACCACCGGCAGCCGCCGGGTGCGCTCGTCGGCGCGAAGCTGCCGCAAAACCTCCAGCCCGTCCAGCCTGGGAAGCTTCAGATCCAACAGGACCACTCGCGGAAGGTCGGTGACATCCCGGCCGGTGTGCGCTCCCTGCGCGAACACGTAGTCAAGCGCCTCTCTGCCGTCCTCGGCCACGACCAATGGGTTTGTGATGTGGCTCTGCTCCAGCGCCCGCCGGGTCAGCCTGACATCGCTGGGATTGTCTTCCACCAATAGAATGTAGTTAGAATTCATACTGCCTCCTCCAGGGTGAAGTAGAAAGTCGTACCCTCGCCGGGCTTGGATTCCGCCCAAACGCGGCCGCCGTGACGACGCACCACGCGCTGTACGATGGCCAAACCGATGCTGGTTCCAGGGAACTCGGTGGCCTTGTACAGGCGCGAGAACCCTTCGAACGGATTTTCGTGAGTCATGTCAAACCCAACGCCATTGTCCCGGACGAAGAAAGCGGAACGGCCCTCCACCTCGGTCCGGCCGAACTCGATGCGGGCCACGGGGCGTATGGCTGAGAACTTCCAGGCGTTTCCGAGCAGGTTGGTCAAGGCAGTTTCGATCAGGCCCGCGTCAGCCCAGGCCGTAAGTCCTGGCTGCGCCTCGAATTCCACCTGGCGATTGGGCTCCTTCTCCCGAAGCCGGGCCACCACGGTTTCCGAGACAGCCGCCAGGTCTACCAGCACTCGTTCCATGCTGCTGAGGTCTACACTGGAAAGCCCGAGCAGGTCGTCAATCAACTGGCCCATGCCGAAGGTGAAGAAGAAGGTCGCGCCGCCACCGAGCGTGGATTCCGCCCAAACGCGGCCGCCGTGGCGATGTACCACGCGCTGCACGATGGCTAAACCGATGCCGGTGCCGGGGAACTCGGTGGCCTTGTGGAGGCGCTGGAACACTCCGAACAGTTTGTCCGCATAAGTCATGTCAAATCCAACGCCATTATCCCGGACGAAAAAAGCGGAGCGGCCGTCCACCTCCGTACGGCCGAACTCGATGCGGGCCACCGGGCGTGTGCTTGAGAACTTCCATGCGTTGCCGATCAGGTTCGTCAAGGCGATCTCGATGAGTCCCGCGTCGCACCAGGCGGTGAGCCCTCCCTGTACCTCGAATTCCACCTGGACATTCGGCTGCGCCTCCCGGAGCCGGGCCACGACCGTTTGCGAGACGGCCGTCAGATCCACCAGGGTTCGTTCCATGCGGTCGCGGGTGACACGGGAAAGCCCAAGTAGGTCGTCTATCAACTGACCCATGTGCTGGGTGTCGGAGCGGATGTACCCGAGGTACTCCTTGCCTTGGTCGTCGAGTTTGTCGCGGTAATCTTCGAGCAAGGCCAGGCTCCATCCGTCGATACCGCGCAGCGGCGCACGCAGATCGTGGGAGACGGAGTAGGAGAACGCCTCCAGTTCGGAATTGGCCGCTTCCAGCTGGACCGTGCGGTCGCGCACGCGCTGTTCGAGATCGGCGTTGAGCCGCCTGATCGACTCCTCCGCCTCCTTGCGCTCGGTGATGTCCTGCCCTTGAGCGATTGCGGCCACCGGAGTCTGGCCGTCGGCGGCGAGAATGGTGGCGGAGTTCCAGAGGACGTCGCGGACCGAGCCGTCGGCGCGGGCGATGGGAATCTCGACCACTTCCAGCCCTTCGCCCTTCAGTGTCCTGCGGATCAACTCCATCGAACGTCCCCTCTCGCTGGGGGGGAAGAGAATCCCGACGTCTTCCCCCAACACGGAGGCCGCCCTTCTGCCAGTCAGGTCCTCGAAAGCATGATTGAACCGCTTGATGCGGAGTTCGGGGTCCCAGACGATGATCGGAGCGTTGGCATGGTTGAACAGGTTCTCCATGTACTCGTTGGATTCGCGTAGCGCCTCCACCGCCCGTTTGCGCTCGGTGATGTCCCGGATGATCGACTGACGGAATTCCCTCCCCTCCACTTCAAAACTACGGGCGCTGATTTCCACCGGAAACCGGCTGCCATCCTTGCGCACATGCTCTGCCTCGAACACCAGCCCCTCGGCCCCCTTCTTCACCTTCATCCATGTCTCGGCGAGCGCGGCGGCCTCCTCCGGAGCGTTCAGGTCGGCGACGTTCATCCGCCGCAGTTCTTCCGCGCTGTACCCGTAGCTTTCAACGGCTCTGTCGTTGGCCTCCATGATCCTGCCAGTCGCGTCGGGCAGCAGGATGATGTCATTGGCATAGCGGCTCAGGTAGTCGAAGTGGCCGAGCATCTCCCGGCGGGCCATTTCGGCCTCCAGCCGCTGCCGGGTCGCCGCCGTCTCCTGCCGCGACCACACGAATAGGATCCCCGCTACCAGGGCCGCCGCAAGCAGCGCGAATGAAGTCACGATGAGGAGCAACTCCTGGCGCAGAGGGCCGAGAAGTTCCCGGGTATCGATCTTTGCATCGAGATACCAGGGGCTGTCGGGAACGTGTCTCACCGCGGCCAGGACCGGGATTCCGCGATAGTCGATAGCGTCCACTACTCCTTCGGGTCCGAGTACGGCCTTCACCGCCGGAAGCTCTCTTCGCGAGAGGGGAAGTCGGAGTGTAAGGGCTGTGTGCTTCTGGCCCCTCAATTCGTTCAAGATGAGGACCTCATCCCCTTCGCGGCGGAAGAGCACCGCCTCCCCCGAGGCGCTGGGCGTCGGCCACGCCCGGATGAGGGGGTAGAGGAATCGTTCCGGATCGATCTTCAGCAGCAGCGTAGCGACTGGTTCAAAGGACGACGAACTCTGGAGCGGCGCCACCAAGGTCATGTAAGGTGCGCCGGTGGGGGCGTCCCTGTGTAAATCCGCCAGGAAGGGGGTCCTGGTGCGGATGGCCTCCGCAATCAACTCGCGCTCCCATTCATGGCCCGGGTCGCCGGCCGGCAACCAGGCCCGTCTGCGGTAGTCTTTATCCCAGAGGCTCGCCGCCGTGAACTGATACGCCGTGAGCAACTGTTCCAGCCAGGTCTTGATCGCGCCCCTGTCCGACCCGCTGTTCAGGCTCTTCAGGAGCGCCGGCACGACGAGCGGGTTGAATTGGAGAGATCTGGAAACGGCCAGACGTTCCGCGCGCCACACTTCCAACTGCTGGACTTTCATGTCCGCTATAGCAGCCAGACGAGCCCGCGCTTCGGTGTCGATAGACCTTTTCTGCGCCGCGTAGTAGAGGTAGCAGCCAATGCCGCTTCCGGCGACTACCAGCAGACAGAGTACTAACGCGGCGAGACCGTGAAACGGCTTCCTAGGTCCGACCTTCATGCCGGTCAACTCATTTCGACTTCTTCGCTTCAAGACCCGCGACCTTCTCCGCGAGACGCCCTAACTGGCGGCGAAGGTCGCTCTTGGCGTTCAGCAGTTTGCCGTCCGTGTAGGCCTCCGACAGGTCGGAGCCACACTCCGGCAAGATCGCATCGACGGAGAGGCTGACCATCTTGCCGGCCTCCCCGGGTGAAATTTCAGGGTGCTTGGGAGTTTGGTTGACGATCAGGTGCAGCCGGTCACGATTTCCGCCGATGTCCGTCAGGCGCGACACCACTCGCTTGACCTCGTACAGGACTGCCACTTCCAGGGTCGCGATCAGGAACACATCGCTCAGGCCTGGAACCAGGCTCACGGCCAAGGGATTCATGCGGCCAAGATCTATGATGATCCATGGGTAGATGGATCGTGAGAAGTCGAAGACGTTCCGGACTCTCTCGCTATTCGCCTGCTCCTCCAAAGCGAAAGACCCCTGCGACAGGAGCACGTCCGGACCGTCGGGAACGCTGACGACGATCTTGTTCCAGTAGTTCTCGTCAAGCCGCGCGAGGTTGCTGGCGGCCTCCTGGATGGTGTGCTCCGAAGCCGCCTTCATGAGAAAACCGGCGGAGCCTCCGGCGACATCCAGGTCCGCCAGCAGAACGCGGCTGGCGGTCCGCTCCTTCAACTCGAGGGCGAAGTGGCAGGCGATCGTGGTCGTCCCCACACCTCCTCTGGCCCCAAGAAACCCGACTGCCCTACCCAATTCGGCTCCTGGCTTGAGAGCGCGCGCCTGATTCCGTTGCCTCAGCATGGCGTAGCTCAAAGTGCGCGCCAGCGCGCCGCCGCTCAGTTCTCCCTTGACGAGGTAATCCTGCGCTCCACACCGCACCGCCTCGTGAGCGACATCCTCGTCGGAGAGACCGGTCAGTACGACCACGGGGACACTTGGCGCGGCATTGCGGACGGCCGTCAGGCTGCCAAGTCCCTGGCTGTCGGGAAGCGAGAGGTCCAGGAGGATCATGTCTATTTCGCCGCGCCCGAGCCGAACCATGGCTGGCAGCAAAGCCTGCACCCACTCAATGCGGAACTCAAGGCCGGGGCTTTCGGCGAGCATCGCCCGCACCAACCCGGCATCTCCCGGATTGTCCTCAATGAGAAGTACCCGAACCGCCGCTCCGGGCAACTGTGTGCCGCTGCTCATACTTCGTCCTCCGTTCGTTCACGAAACAACTCTTCCCGCGTACCACCCGGACCAAGCCGGCGCCGGGACAGGCTCGTCGTCACTCGCTCGGCGGAAGCTTGACCACAGCCAGCCAGAAACTCTTGATAGCGTGCACGACAGCCATGAACTGGTTCAGATCCACCGGCTTTACGATGTAGCAGTTGGCGTGCAGTTGATAAGTGCGAAGAACATCCTGTTCCGCCTGCGAAGTAGTCAGCACCACTACCGGAATCAGCTTGAGGTCGGGGTCCTCCTTGATCTCCGCCAGGACCTCCAGGCCGCCTTTCCGGGGAAGATTCAGATCGAGCAGGATGAGGTCGGGACGTGCCGCGTTGGCGTACTGACCCTGCCGCCGCAGGATCGCGATGGCTTCTTCGCCGTCTTTGGCCACAGTCAGGTTGTTGATCACCCTCCCTTCTTTGAAAGCCTCGATGGTCAGGCGTACATCGCCGGGGCTGTCCTCCACCAACAAAAGCTCAACCGCTCTAGTCTGTATTTCAGTCGTCATAAGCCCTAAACCGGAATGGTGAAATGAAAAGCCGATCCTGCACCGGGCTCTGAAGTCACCCACAGGCGGCCGCCATGGCGCTCCGCGATCTTCTTGCAGATCGCAAGGCCGATCCCAGTGCCCGGGTATTCCGCTGCCGAGTGGAGGCGCTGGAAAATCACGAAGACGCGCTCCAGGTGTCGCGGCTCGATTCCGATACCGTTGTCCTGAACGGAGAACACCCATTCCTTCGCTTGCCGTTCCACCGCCACATGAATCCGCGGCGGTTCCTTGCCCCGGAACTTGATGGCATTCCCAATCAGGTTCTGAAACAACTGCGCCAGTTGTCCCGAGTCCACGTTAACCACGGGCAGCGGATCGGATGTCACGTTCGCATGGCTCTCTTCGATCGCAGCCTGCAGGTTCGCGAGCGCCACCTTCAAAGCGGCATCCGCCTCGACCGGTTTGAACTCGCGCCCCTTGGTGGTGACCCTCGAGAACGCCAGCATGTCGTTGATGAGATTCTGCATCCTCTTGGCCCCGTCCACCGCAAAAGCGATGAACTCGTCGGCATCCGCGTCCAGCTTCCCCTGGTACCGGCGCGCCAGAAGCTGCACATAGCTGGAGACCATCCGCAATGGTTCCTGGAGGTCGTGCGAGGCCATATAGGCGAACTGCTCCAGTTCGGTGTTGGACCGCTTGAGTTCGTCGGTTCGCCGAAGCAACGCCTCCTCGGCCTGTTTGAAGGCGGTGATGTCCTGAGCGACTCCAACCATGCGGATCGGATTGTGCTCCGCGTCCTGCTGCACCAGATGCCCGCGACCGTTGATATAGCGGACGCTGCCGTCCTTCAGGC
>DATNLV010000509.1:0-16330 GCA_035602665.1 Bryobacteraceae bacterium
GTGGCAGTTGCTGGCTCTCGCCGTGGCGTTCGTTCTGTGGCTGGTCTTCACGGGAAGCCCGCAGGTGGTCACCTCCATTTCGGCGCCCATCGAGTACCAGAACATCCCGCAGGATCTGGAGAGCATGCCGGAGCTTCCCCGCCGCGTGTCGCTCGAAATCAGCGGCCCGGCGGCCCGGGTTCACGAGGCGGACCTCACCAACCGGCGGGTGGTCATCAACCTCGAAAGCGTCCAGCGGCCCGGGGAGTGGACGTTCACGATCGAGCGGCGCAATATCGATTTGCCGGCAGGACTGCACCTGGTTCGCGCCATTCCGGCGCAGGTCCGGCTCATCTTCGAGCGGACCGTTTCCGCCAGCGTTCCCGTGCGGGTGCGGATTCTCACGCCGCCGCCCGAGGGATACCACGTCTCGAAACAGCAAGCCATCCCGAATACCCTCAGAATCGTGGGTCCGGAAAGTCGCGTACGCCAGGTGGCTTCCGTCGAAGCCGACCCCATCGACCTTTCGCGCACGGTGGGCAAGGCCCGCTTCCAGGTGCACGCCTTCGTGGCGGATCCCCAGGTCCGTTTCGTCTCGCCCCCGCTCGTCGAGGTAAGCATTTCGCTGGAGAAGACCGTGCGAGGAGGGAGCCCTTCGAGTGGTTCGCCAACTGTTCGGAACTGACGGCGTTCGCGGCGTCGCCGGCGACTATCCACTGGACGCACGGACGGTCCACGCGCTGGGGGCGGCGCTGGGCGACGTGGCTGGGCGGATCGTGCCCGATCCGCAGGTCGTGATCGGCATGGACACGCGCGAATCGGGACCGTGGATCGCCGAGCAGGTCGCGGGCGGCCTGGTTCGCCGTGGCGCGGTGGTGCGTTTTGCCGGCATCACGACGACGCCGGGGGTGGCCTATCTGACGCGCACCGGCCCCTTCATCGCCGGTGTCATGATCTCGGCTTCGCACAATCCGTATCGCGACAACGGCATCAAGCTGTTCGGACACTCGGGCTATAAGCTGCCGGACGCCGAGGAGCACGCCATCGAGCAGGAGATCTTCGCGCTGCTCGAATCCGGCCTGGAGCCAGAGCGCTGCGAGCTGGTGCAGGATCCGGACCTCGACTGCCATTACGTCGATTCGCTCGCCGCTACCATGAAGCGCCCGCTGGCGGGCTTGCGCGTGGTGCTGGATTGCGGCAACGGCGCGGCATCGCGGCTGGGACCGGAGCTGTTCGAGCGGCTGGGCGCGAGCGTCGAAGCGGTCTGCGCTTCGCCCGACGGCCGCAACATCAATCTGGGCTGCGGTGCGCTTCACGTCGACGGGTTGCGCGAGCGCGTGCTGGCGTCGGGCGCCGATCTGGGCGTCGCTTTCGACGGCGACGCCGACCGCGCGATTTTCGTCTCCGCGGGCGGGAAGGTCGTGAATGGCGACGGCGTGTTGTTGATGGTCGCGCGGCGCCTTCACGGGCTCGGCCGGCTGCCAGGCCCCGAGGGCAAGCCCACGGTGGTAGCGACCGTGATGTCGAATCTGGGCCTCGAGCGCGCGCTGGCGAAGCACGGGATCCGGATGCTGCGCACGCCGGTGGGCGACAAGTACGTGCTCGAAGAGATGCTGCGGACGGGCGCGGTGCTGGGCGGCGAGCAGTCGGGCCACGTGATCTTCCTCGACTATGCCACTACGGGGGACGGCATCCTGACCGCCTTGCGGGTGGCCGAGATCATGCAGGAATCGGGCCAGGGTCTGGACGAGCTGACGGAAGAGCTCGAGATCTATCCCCAGCTTCTGCTCAATATCCGTGTGCGCACTCGGCGGCCCATCGAGGAGATGCCCGCGGTGACCGAAGAGATCCGCACGGCCGAGCAGGCATTCGGCGATGCGGGGCGCGTCCTGGTAAGGTTCTCCGGGACCGAGCCCCTGGCGCGGGTGATGGTGGAAGGGCCCGATCTGGCGCAGGTGGAGGTGTTCGCGTCGCGCATCGCGCGGGTCATCGAGAAGGAGCTGGGCTGAACTCGGGGCTGAAGTCACCAGCTCACTTGGACGAGCGAGACTGCCTGGCGCGGCAGCGCGAAGATCAGCTCCACCGCGCCGGACTGGCTCGCCACCCAGCGCGGTGACTCGAGCAATTGCAGTTGCCCCGCCGCTTCGAGGCGCGCGTATTGCTCCGGGGTCGGGCTCTGAGGCGAGCCCATCTGCTTCCAGAGTGTGTACGAGTTGCTGTGGTCGCGATCGATGCGATAGTGGCGCACCTGAACGCGCGCGGCGTCGGCAGGCAGGCCCGCGATCGTGAGCCGTACGGGCGCGTCGGGAGCTTCGACATCGTCGTCGCTGTAGTTCCAGAGCATGACGGAAACCCCGCGCGCGGATCTGGTCGCGAGCGCATTGCCGTCTACCGCGACCCGCTCACCGGTCATCAGCCCCGCCATGCGGAAGAAGTTCAGAACCGGCTTGTCGATTCCGTTGGTGGCCAGGGTTCGAAACCCGGCGAAGTACGGCTGGTCCTCGAACTCGAAGGCCCAGGTGAGCATGCCTTCGAGGTTCGCCTTGTAACGCGCCGCCAGTTTGAGGATGCCGTTCATCGCGGCCGCTTCGTAGGAGGCATACAGCGGGCCATTGCGATATGCATTCTGCGGGTGCGTCTGCGCCGAACAGGCCGCGCAGCCCTCGGGATCCGATTCGCTGAGGATGATCGGCAAGTCGCGGAATTGGGGAAACGACGCCACGATCTCCATCCCCCGTTCGACATCCTCGAGCTGCCTCGTTAGCCCCATCCGGACGCGCCCGTCAACCACCTCGGGCCGTCCCTTGGCGTGGTAGGTGATGAAATCGAGCGGCGTGCCCGTGCGCGCGCAGTGATCCAGGAACTGCCGTAGGAAGCGAGCGGCCTTGGGCCCCGCCGGGCCAGTGCTGGCCGGACCGCCGCACCGGATCACCGGCGACACGCTCTTCACCGCGCCGACGGCGGAGTCGTACAGCTTGTCGTACTCTTCGGGCGTGCCCTGCCAGTATTCGATGTCGGGCTCGTTCCAGACCTCCCAGTACCAGCGCTCCACTTCGGCCTGCCCATATCGCGTCACCGCGTGCCGCACCCATTCGCGCACCAGGCCGGCCCACTTCCCGTAGTCCTTCGGCGGATAGGCCCAGCCGGCCGCGATCGGCGTCTTCGGCCAATCGTGCCGGTACGGGTGCGGCTTGGTGGAGAGCGCCTCGGGCATGAAGCCGATCTCGACCAGCGGCTTGACCTTCGCCTGGACGTAGGTGTCGAAGATGCGGTCGACGATGGTCCAGTCGTAGACGGGCCGGCCGCTGGCGTCCTCGCTGTAGGCGTTTGTCGAGCCCCACTTGAGCGCGGCGGTCCCGTCTCCGCTGGTCAGCAGGTTGTGAGTGCGTATGTGGACGGGAACGGGGCTGAGCGCCGCCAGTTCGCCAATCAGTTTGCGCCCGTTCTTCGCGTAGGTGTAATTTGGCTCGTCGTATCCGAACCACGCCCAGATAGGCTTGGACGGGCCGATCGGCGCGCCCGCATCGACGCGGATCGTGACTGGCTCCTGAGCGGGCAGGAGCGCGGGCAGCGCCACCAGGACGAGCCAGGCGAGCCGCATCATCGGCCTCGCCTTTTCCCGGCGCTCGCGATCTTGAAAGACGAGAGAGGCTGCCCGTCGTCGGACTGGATCGTGCCCTCGACGAAATAGAGCTCCTCATCGCTCTCTGTAAGCATCTCGGGCGTGACAGTCTTGTAGGCAGCTTTCACATCGGCTTCCGCGATCTTTCCGTCGTGGGATGCCGGCAGCGCCACGACAGCGATTGGTTTGAGGCCGTCGAAGTAGACACAGAACACGAACTGTTCCGGACTACCCAGGAGAGCAACGGCGGTCCTCTCGGGCCTCTGCTCGGTTGCCTTGAGCAGCGGTCCGAGATCGCTGTCCTTCAGCAGCCTGGCCCAGTTTTTCTCGTCCACAGCCACGGCGATGTAGCCGGCGAGGGTCTGACGGTGGGCGTGGTTCGCGATGGCGACGGAAAGCCTCACAGGGAGCGGCACACCTTGCTTGTCGGGGACGCTAGGCGCCCGCTCCTGAGCGGGCAGGAGCGCGGGCAGCGCCAGCAGGAGGAGCCAGGCGAGCCTCGTCATCGGCCTACTGCGGCGGCGCTTCCGCAGTCTTGACCAGTTCCCAGCGCCCGCGGCCGCACTTGTTGCGGCATTCGGGAAGGTCCTGATCTTTCGTGAACTGGGCCGGCGTCTTGCAGACGCTGCACCAATAGACGCCAGTGGTGGGGGCTTTCGTGCCCGGCTGATAAGTCATGACTCGATTACACCTCGGGATTTTCGTTCGGCGATCACGGCCCGCGCGAGTTCCTCGGGCCGATTCACTATCATATCCGGCGGATCGGTGACGAAGCTCTCTGGCTGGAAGCCGTAAGTGACGCCGCAGACCTTGACGCCGGCATTCCGGGCCGTTTGCACGTCCACGGCGCTGTCGCCTACCACCATCGCCCGGTCCTTGGGCACGCCCGTTTCCGCCAGCAATGTCTCGACGCCCAGCGGGTCGGGCTTCTTCCGTTCGAAACTGTTGCCGCCATAGACGTGCAGGAAATATTTCGAAAGCCCCAGGCCTTCTATGATCCGGCCGCTGATGCGCACCGGTTTGTTCGTGAGCACGGCCATCAGCACGCTCGCCTGGTGGAGCGCTTCGAGCGCTTCGGGAATGCCCGGATAGGCGCGCGTGTTGTCGAGTTTGTGGTCGCCATAGTACGCCAGAAAGAACTCGAGCGCCTTGTCGACGTCGGCCTGGCTCCGCTCGGCGCCCATGGCGCGGCGGATCAGGACCGGGGCGCCATTCCCAATGTAATTACCGACGGTCTCGAGGTCCAGCGGCGGCAGGCCGAAATGCGCGCGCGTCGCGTTGACCGCCTGCGCCAGGTCGAGCTTCGAATCGATCAGCGTGCCGTCCAGGTCGAAGATGAGCAGGTCCATTGCCGCCAGTTGTGCCACTCTCCATTGTCCGACATCCGGGGGAGCCGGGTTTTCGCGCGGGTGGCTGCGAGAGGAGGGGTGGCCGATGCGCGATGCGCGAGCGCGGCGGGGACACTTAGTTAACAACTGCCGTGGGCGGCGGTCACGACCGTCGCAGTAGTTGTCAAGAATTTGTGAATAACTTGTAAAGAGAACACGGGTGAAAGCGGCGGGAGGGCCTGATTAGTGGCGTTGTTACTAAGTTCTCGGGGGAAGTCGAGATATTTTTACTGTCAAACAGGATATTTG
This sequence comes from Bryobacteraceae bacterium, assembly GCA_035602665.1. GTDB lineage: Bacteria > Acidobacteriota > Terriglobia > Bryobacterales > Bryobacteraceae > DASWZN01. The sequence continues at coordinate 5,239 of DATNLV010000509.1, forward strand.
ACCAGTCGCAAATAGACCCAAAACCACCGCTGCTACCATGCCGCTAACCGACAAGGCAGATCTTCAGAGAGGCTGGCAGTCCACCATTTCCAGCTAAGAAGCCTGACGTGTCTGTTGAGTCGTTCCGTGCAGAAGCTCCGGGGCCAAGGCGCCCAGCACCGGAACGGCAGATCGTCGGCATAGGAGCTCGGGCTCAGCAGGAAGCGACTTAGTTGCATGCGCTGTACGTGTGTCTCTTGGGGGTGCTATGCGTCTGAATCTCTCGATGGTGAGAATTGTTCTTCTAGGTTTCGCCGCGGGCGGCGCGCTGGCCGCTCAAACGGCTGGGGGTGTTGCGCCCAAGGCGGGTGTTGCCCTGGCGGCGGCTGCCGATACGTCCGGCTCCGGTGGCGGGCCAGCATCCCCGGCTGAGAAAGCCGTCAGACCCACGGCCGGCGAGTATGCCGGGAACGATAAGTGCAAGAACTGTCACGAAGACGAATGGAGCGCATTTTACAAGAACCCGCACTTCAAGAGTCTTGCGTCCGGCAAGGAGCCTCCCGAGCGGACCGCCTGCGAGGGCTGTCACGGTCCGTTGAAGGCTCACGTAGACGCGGGCGACGCCGCGGGAAAGGATACGGTCCTTCATGTCTTTCCGACCATGAAACCGCGGGAAATCATCGACGCGTGCCTGAAGTGCCACGCCAAGGATTTTAACCGCGCGAATATACGGCGGTCAGAGCACACGGAACACGACATAGCCTGCACGGCGTGCCATTCGAACCACCATTCGACGACGCCGCGATTCCTGCTGGCCAAGAACCAGACCGAAACCTGTTACCAGTGCCACAGCGACGTGCGGGCGCAGTTCGACCTGCCCTCCAAACACCGCGTCAACGAGGGATTCATGCAGTGCTCGGACTGCCACAATCCGCATGGCGGTTTCACGCCGACCTTCGCCATGGGGGCGACTTCAAAAATGCTGAACCAGTCGCACGGCAGCGATCAACCCTGTGTCAAGTGCCACGTGGAAAAGCGCGGGCCGTTCGTTTTTGAACACGAGACCGGCGAAGAAGACGGTTGCATCTCGTGCCACAAGCCTCACGGTTCCACGAATGCCAAGTTACTCACGAGGCCCGTTGTCGCCCAGCTGTGCCTGGAATGCCATACCGGTACCGGAGACTTCGGAGTGAAATCGAGCAAGGGCGTCACTTACCCGGACCATGCTACGCACAGCATGATCGATCCGCATTATGAACGCTGCACGTCGTGCCACGTGGCGATTCACGGATCGAACGTCCACTACCGGTTCCTGCGGTAAGGGTCATTACAAAAGGAGGGAACGCCAATGAACCGAACTATCCTGTTTCTATCGTTCATGATGTCGCTGCCGCTGCTTCAGGCTCAGCCAGTGGTGGCTCCATCGCCGGATCATACCGGTGCCGAGGGCGGCCAAGACTGGGGCGGCTACAACGTCACCAATTCTTCGGAAGTCGGCTACCGGTTCACCGAGGTGGGAGGCGACACTGCCTTCTTCCGCAACACGGAGAACTACCGCGACGGCCTGCGGGTTTTCGGTGGTAACTTCACCATGAACTCCAAGGAAGGTCACGGGCTGCTCCTGGATACCCTGACTCTAACCACTCAAGGGCTGGCCGACCCCTACAGCATGGCCAATCTGCGCGTCGAGAAGAATAACGTCTACCGATACGATTTCAACTGGCGAAAGAGCGATTACACCAATCTGCCGGGAGACAACGGCGCCAGCGACAACTTGATGAATACGGAGCGCACGCTGCAGGACCACGATCTGACCGTCACGTTGACCCAGTGGGCGAATCTCGACTTAGGTTATAGCCGGGTGCACCAGACCGGCCCGCAGGACTCTACTTACGAGGGTTATATTGGCGGCCTGGCCCGCAGTGTGATACCGCTTTTGCAGAATGTGCGGCGAGACTTCAACGACTATAAAGCGGGCACGCGGCTGGATTTCCTTGGGTTCCGGTTCACGCTCACCCACCAATGGGAGTATTACAAGGACGACACGAGCACCGATCCGCTGATCCCGGGCCAGCCCTATCCGCTGCCCCTGAGTTATCCGCTCCAGCCGGCCCTGCCGGTGACTTATCCCTTGACGGTTACCGCTTACTCACGCAGTCAGCCGATGCACACCGCGACCGGCATCTGGTTCGGGAACCTCAACCGCGCGAGTAAGTGGTGGGCGATCAATGCGCGCACGACGTACAGTATGGCCAACATGACGTCGCTGTACACCGAAACCGAAACCGGAGCGAGAGCAACGGCGACCTCCATCTGCTCCAACTGCGGGGCGGGCGCGCCCACCACCGCTTTTACGTACGCGCCCGGCAACGCGCGGCGACCCTTCACGGCCGGCGACTTGACCATCAGCTTCTTTCCCACCTCCCGGCTGACCATCGTAAACAGCACCTCGGCGGACAACAACCGGTACGACGGCGACAACACGCCGGCGTTGATACAGAATAACGTTGCCGCCACCAAGAAGGTCTTCTGGGACTACCGGATCGGCGACAAGAGGGTTTCCGATTCGCTGGACATCAATTACCGCGTTGCCAAGTGGCTGGGCCTGAACACGGAGTACCGCTATTCCGCCCGATGGCTCATCGATGACCTGTACCGCACCGGGACCACGAATAACCAAAGCGTCAACTCACTAAGCAACCACTTGAATGCCGGTACCTTTGGCGTTCGGGTAAAGCCGCTGAAGCCGCTCTCCTTCGATGTGGATGCGACTTTAGGAAGGGACAACTCCACCCTGACGCTCATCGCGCCCGCCCACTACACCAATCTCCGCGCGCGGGCCGATTACCGGCAAAGCAGGCGCCTGCGTTTGGGGTTTGCTTACCGGCAGATGTATAACCTGAACGCGCCGGAGACGAACTATGCCGCCTCCTATATCGCCACTTATGGTCCGCCGCCGCCCGCTTACTATAGTTCCCACTCGCGCACCTGGTCGGCCACCTCATCGCTTACCTTGAGCAATCGCTGGTCCTTGGATACGAGTTACAACAAGATACATCTCGACACGTTTGCCAACCTGTGGACCGAGCAGCCGGCGCCAAACTCAGTGACCATCATCAGCGTGCCCGGCAATTTCTCGCGGTACATAAGCAATATCCACAACGTCTCGGTTATGGCCAGGACCACTATCCAGAAGCGTGCCACGCTCTATCTGGGATACAACATTTCGAGGGACACCGGCGATGGCCGCTCGGTGCAGAACCTGGGCCTGATAGACGCTGCTGCTTCTTTTTTAGCCAAGGCTAACACGTTCCCGATGACCTATCAGGCGCCCATGGCGCGGCTGTCGCTGCGTGTGACCCCGAAGCTCCAGTGGAACGGTGCCTGGGAGTTCTACCGGTATAATCAGAAGTTCGCCTACTTCGGGTATCAGCCCTATTATCGGGCGCAGACGGGCTACACCAGCCTTTCCTTTGCGTTCTGAGCACCGTTCTGAAAAGGAGACCTTGCATGAAGATACGGAAGACGATTCCGACCGCGATCGCCGCGGCGGTGTTCTCGCTTGCCGCGGTTGTGCCGTTCGCCGGAGCCGAGCAGGCGCCTCGAATCGTGGAGTTGACGGCCACCCGGGACAACCAGTTCAAACTGGCTGGTGGGAAGAAGGGGCCACTTGTGCTGAAGGCCGGCGAGCGAGTGACGTTTAAGGTCACTGCCTTCGCCGGCAGCTCCAAAGGGAAGGACGGCTCGGTCCACAGCTTCGTGGTGCGCGCGCTGAAAGCGCAGGGGTGGGACGTCCGGCTGAAGGAAGGCGCGCAAGAGTTCACGCTGACAGCCCCGCCGGCGGGCGATTACGTGATCGAATGCACCGTGTACTGTGGAGACGGGCACGACGACATGAAGCTCAAGATGAAAGTGGAATAGAGCCGGCGCCGCCCGGCTCCCTACATCTCGTCCGTCTCCGGCTTGTCGCCCTTCTTGTGCGTCACGTCGTCCCAGAGCGCGCGCAGTTTCTCGTAGCTGCGGTGGAAGCCTTCGCTGAACTCGTGGGGCGCCGCGTACACCATGAGGCGCGCTGTGCCCATCACGTAGGGCGCCAGGCGGGAGTTGGCCACCGGGCCCGGAGGCGGCGTGGAGGAGAACGCCATCATCAAGGCCACGATCACCGCGCACACCAGGGCCCCGCGCAGCACTCCGAACGCTCCGCCCGCCAGGCGGTCGAGCCAGCTGAGGTAGATCATCTTGAGCAGCCTGGCGATCAGAGCGCCCAGAATACCGCCCACCAGAATGACGCCCACGAAGATGATCAAGAACCCGAGGACATTGGCCCAGGTCTTCCCGACATGCGTTCCAAAGAGTGCTGCCACGCTTCCGTAAAACCACAAGCCGCCGATCAGGCCCACGATCACGGCCGCGAGGCCCAGGGCCGTCCGCGCGAACCCCCTCTTCAGCCCTTCCAACACTGACGAAATCAGAACAATAGCGAATACGATGTCGAGCCAGTTCATGGTTCTCCTGCGCGGGCAGGCGACAGGGCCTGCCCCGCTGCTACAGCGCCCGCCCGGTAAGCACGCGGAACGCGTCCTTGTACTTCTCGCCGGTTTTGGCCGCGACATCGGGCGGCAAGCCCGGCGCGGGCGGCTGCTTGTTCCAATGAATCGATTCCAGGTAGTCGCGTACGTACTGCTTGTCGTAAGAGGGCTGCGCGCCGCCGGGCCGGTAGGTCTCGCTGGGCCAGAAGCGGGAGGAATCGGGCGTGAGCACCTCGTCCGCCAGCACCAGCGTTCCGTCCACGAAGCCGAACTCGAACTTGGTGTCGGCGATGATGACGCCGCGGCCGGCCGCGTAATCGGCGGCTTTCCGGTAGATCGCCAGTGTCAGGTCGCGAAGCTGGCCGGCCAGGTCGCTGCCCAACAGGTTCGCCACGGTCTCGAACGAGACGTTCTCATCGTGCCCGGTCTGCGCCTTGGTTGCCGGCGTGAAGATCGGCTCGGGCAGCTTGTCGCTCTCCTTCAATCCCGCCGGAAGGCGGATGCCGCACACGGTACCGCTTTGCCGGTACTCCTTCCAGCCCGAGCCCGCCAGGTATCCGCGCGCGACGCATTCCACCTCGATCATCTTCGCCCGCTTCACCAGCATGGACCGGCCTTCGAGCTGGTCGCGGAACTGAGGCAGCGGGGCGGGGTATTGGTCCACGTCGGCGGTGAGGAAGTGGGTGGGCATCAGGTCCTTGAGAAAATCGAACCAGAAGACGCTGAGCTGAGTGAGCACCCGGCCCTTGTCGGGGATGCCGGTCGCCAGGATATAGTCGAACGCGGAGATGCGGTCGGTGGCGACGATCAGGAGCCGGTCGCCGGCCGAGTAAACGTCGCGCACCTTGCCCCGCCCGTGGCGCTCGACGCCGGCGAGGTCGGATTCGAGAAGTGTGGTGGTCATAGCGGTGTCAACTGTATTGTTACCACGAACGAGGTCGTGGATGGTCGATGGCCGATGGCGCCGGACCCTCCGACGGGCGATGAGCGACGGGCGACGGGCCGACTATACTGGGTGGAGTCCCATGAAGCTGTCGGTGCTGATTCCCGTCTACAATGAGCGCACGGTTGTCGAGCGCTCGATCGCGCAAGTAGTCAGCGCGCCTCTGCCGGAACAGATGGAGCGCGAGCTGGTGATCGTGGACGACCGCTCGAGCGACGGCACCTGGGACATACTCACGCGCCTGGCCGAGAGCATCCCCTCCATCCGGCTCTTTCGTCACGAGGTGAACCAGGGCAAGGGCGCCGCCGTCCGGACGGCCATTCAGCAGGCCTCCGGAGACTTCTGCCTCATCCAGGACGCCGACCTCGAGTACGACCCGTCCGAATACCCGCGCCTGCTGCGCCCGCTGCTCGACGGCCATGCCGACGCCGTTTTCGGCTCGCGCTATCTGGCCGGCGAGCAGACCCGCGTGCTCCCCTTCTGGCATTCCATGATCAACAAGGGGCTCACGGTCACCTGCAACATGTTTTGCAATCTCAACCTGACCGACATGGAGACCTGCTACAAAGTCTTCCGCACCGACCTGCTCAAGAGCATTCCCATCCGCTCCAACCGCTTCGGCTTCGAGCCCGAGATCAGCATGAAGTGCGCCAAGCGCAAGCTGCGCATCTACGAGGTGCCGATCAGCTACCACGGCCGCACTTACGAGGAAGGCAAGAAGATCGGCTGGAAGGACGGCATCAAGGCGCTCGGTACCGTGCTGCGTTTCTGGGCCATCGACGATCTGTACGTCGAGCCCTATGGCCGCGGCATGCTGGCCAGCCTGACCGGCACGCCGCAGTACCTGAGCTGGCTGACGCGCATCCTGCGGCCGCATCTGGGGGACACGGTGCTCGAAGTCGGCGCCGGCCTTGGGAGCCTCACCGGCCGGCTCATGGGCAGGCGCTTGCAGTATGTGGCCGGCGAGCGCGATCCTCTCTACCTTCACGCGCTGCGGAACCGCTTCCTACGCACTCCCAATGTGTGCGTGCGGCCGCTCGATCCGGCGGTGCCGGCCCAATTCGAGGAACTGCGCGAGAGCTTCGACACCGTACTGTGCGTCAACGTGCTCGAGTGCCTCGACGATCCAGCCTCCACGGTGGCCGCCCTCTATGGCACGCTCAAGCCAGGGGGCTCGCTGCTGGTGCTGGTCCCGCAGAACCCCGGTCTGTACTGCCGGATCGACCGCACCCTGGGTCACGTGCGGCGTTTCCGGGCGTCAGAGCTGGTCGGGATGATCGAGAGCGCCGGATTCCGCGTCGAGCGGCTGTATCAGTTGAACAAGTTCGGCACGCTCGCCTGGCTGATCTACGGAGGACTGCTGCGCCGCAACCGGATCAGCAAGGTCACCTTGAAGCTGTTCGACAAATCGGTGTGGTTCTGGCGGCGGGTGGATCCCCTGCTGCCCTGGCGCGGGCTCTCGATCGTCGCCGTGGCGCGCAAGGGGGCGTGATGCGGTCCGCTCCCTGACGGTCGCGGTTCGGTGCTCCCGGCACGGAACCGCGCGCGTGAGTAAGCGGACGTCCGACGGGGAGCGATTAAACATGCGCGTAGCGGGCCTGGATTACCAGCAGCGGCAAGTCGTGGTGCGCGACGGTCCCGAACCAACCCTGGGCGCCGCGAACGAGGTGGTGTTCCGCGTCCAGGAAAGCGGCATCTGCGGAAGCGACCGCGAGCTGGCCGCGTTCCGCCACGGCTATCCGCCGCCTGGCGAGGACTTCCTCATTCTCGGCCACGAGGCTCTGGGACAGGTCGTCGAGATCGGGACCGCTGTCGCCGGCCTGAGCCGCGGAGACTGGGTGGTGCCCATGGTGCGGCGACCCTGCCATCCGCCTTGCGCTTCCTGCGCGCGCGGCCGCCGCGATCTTTGCCTGAGCGGCCGCTACACCGAGACCGGAATCTTCGGCCGTCACGGCTACCTGCGCGAATACGCCGTCGACGCGGAGAGCGACCTGGTTCGCGTGCCTGCGGGCCTGGCCTCGTGCGCCGTCTTGATCGAGCCGTTGAGCGTGGTGGAGAAGGCGGTCGCTACGGCGTTAAGGATCCACGAGCCCGGCGCGCGGTCCGCCCTCGTTCTGGGCGCGGGGCCCGTGGGAATGCTGGCCGCGCTGGTCCTGAACCTGCGCGGTCTGGAGGCGTCGGTCTACTCGCTCGAGCCGCCGGATCATCCACGGGCGCGCCTGGCCGCGCAGGCCGGAGTGCGGTACCTCACGCGGCTCGACGGCGTCTCGGCCGATATCGTGATCGAAGCCACGGGATCGGCGGCGGCGGCCTTCGCGGGTTTCGGAGCGCTGGCGGCGCTGGGCGTCTACTGCATTCTGGGCAGCCCGAACGCCAGCGGCGAAGTTCCATTCACCGAGCTGATGCGCCACCACAAGACGGTCTTCGGCAGCGTGAATGCCGGCCCCGAGGCGTTTGCCCTGGCCGTCGCGGACCTGGCGCGGCTCGACCGCGCCGTGCTCGGCGGCATGATCCAGCGCGCCCCGCTCGCCGCGATCCGCGAGACCGTCACCGGGCCCCCGCCCGCGGCCGTGAAGATTGTCCACGTGGTCGCCGACTGATTAAACTAAAGGCTCATGTCCAACCAGTACGTGGTCACGGGAGGCGCGGGATTCGTCGGCTCCGCTGTCGTCAGGAAGTTGCTTGACGGCGGGGCCTCGCGCGTCGCGGTGATCGATAACCTGGCCAGCGGCCACGAGGAGAACCTCGAGGAAGTGCGCGGGCAGGTGGATTTCCATCGCGCCGACATCCGGTCCTACGACGAGATTGCGCCCCTGGTTCGCGGCGCTGACGTGGTGTTCCACCTGGCCGCGATTCCCTCCGTGCCGCGCTCCATCAAAGACCCGGTGCCCTCGCACGAGACCAACATCGATGGAACCTTTCAGGTCTTGCGCGCCTGCGCGGCGGGCGGCGTCAAGCGTGTGTTCTACTCGGCTTCCTCCTCGGCCTACGGCGACACCGAGGTGCTGCCCAAGGTGGAGACCATGATCCCCCGGCCGAAGTCGCCGTACGCCGTCCAGAAGCTGCTGGGCGAGTATTATGCGGCGGCCTTCGCCGGTTGTTTCGGACTGGAGACGGTGGCCATCCGGTACTTCAACGTGTACGGCCCGCGGCAGGATCCATCCAGTCCTTACTCGGGCATCATTTCGCTGTTCATGACGGCGCTGATCGGGCGCCGGTCGCCCACCATCTTCGGTGATGGCGAGCAATCGCGCGACTTCACTTACGTCGAAGACGTGGCCGATCTCACCCTGAGCGCCGCGCGCGCCGCCGGAGTCTCGGGCCGGGTCTACAACGGCGGCAACGGCAACCGCTACACGCTCAACCAGGTCTGGGAGACGCTGCAGAAGATAGAGGGCGTCTCGATTCCGGCCAGGTACGGACCGCCACGTCCGGGCGACGTGCACGATTCCCAGGCGGACACCACAGCCGCGGTGCGGGACCTCGGCCACAGCCCGCGCTTCAGTCTCGAGGAAGGCCTCCGCCGCACGCTCGACTGGTACCGGCGCCAGGCGGGCTGATCAGCGCGGCAATTCCGCCTCGGCCCGCAGCTTGATCCAACCGCCGAACAGGGTCATAAACTCTCTTGACGCCGACTAGGTATTGTGCGATATATATATCGTTGTGTCAATAGATCCGCGAAGCTTCCTTCCTCTTCAAACCAACTGGTTCCACATTCTGCTCTCGCTGGTCGGGTGCGAGCAGCACGGCTACGGCATCATGCAGGAAGTCCTCGAGCGGACGGATGGCTCCGTGCGCCTTTGGCCCGCGACTCTCTACGGCTCGTTGAAGCGGCTTATCAGCAGCGGGCTGATCGAGGAGTCCGAGGAGCGGCCGGCGCCCGAACTGGATGATGCGCGGCGGCGGTACTACAAGCTGACGCGGTTGGGACGGCGCGTGCTCGATATGGAATGCGAGCGCCTCGAAGAGCTGGTGCGGGTGGCACACAAGAAGCGCAAGGCAGAGGCCTACTGATGAAACGTCCAGTGAACGCCTGCTTAGCCCTCTATCGGCGTCTCGCAAGCGCCTACCCTCACGAGTTCCGGATGGTCTACGGAGAGGACCTGGACCAGATGGGCGAAAACGCCGTCCCGGACGCGTGGCGGCGATACGGCGTGTGGGGCCTGCTGCGCCTCCTGGCCGATATCGCGGTCCGCCTGCCGGTCGAGTATCTCGCCGAGATCCGCCAGGACGTGACCTACACCTTGCGGGTGCTGTCCCGTTCGCCGGGCTTCGCCGCCGTTGCCGTTCTCTCCCTGGCCCTGGGGATCGGCATGTGCAGCGTGGTGCTGCTCGGGTCGAACGCCATGCTGGGCCCGCTCCCGGGCGCTCGCGATCCTGGAGCGCTGGTCACGCCCAGGAGACAGGTTTCCTACCCCTATTTCGAGCACTATCGCGATCAGCGGCAAGTTGCGGCCTCGGCGACGGCGTTCGTCACGTCGGTGCCCTTCGCCGTCGCTCCCACGGGCGCCGCCGGCGCTCGATCGAAGCGCTTCTACGGGCAACTCGTCTCCCCCGAGTATTTCTCGACTCTGGAAGTGACGCCGGCGGCGGGGCGCTTCTTTTCGCCGCGGACAGAGAAGCCCGGCCTGCCTCCGGTAGTGGTGGTGAGCGACCGCTTCTGGCGCACCTTCCTGAACTCGGACCCGCAGGCCATCGGGCGTCCCTTGCGGGTGAACGGGCAACTGGCCACCATCGTCGGCATCGCGCCCCCGGAGTTTCTGGGCATGTGGCCGTGGAGTCCGTCGGACCTTTATGTGCCCGTGACCAGCGGTGGGGCCGTGGCGCCGGAACTCGGCGACGATGCTATTCACCGGGCCGGCCTCGAGATCTTCCGGCTGGTGGTGCGCCTGCCTCGCGGCGTGACCTTGCCCGCCGCCAATGCCGCCCTCGATGCAGTGACCCTCGCGATGGACCGGCAGGCGCCCGATCCGGACCGCGATCGCGACCGCCAGGCCCGGCAAGTCCACCTCATGCCGGCCGGCACGCTCATGCTCGTCACGCCCGAGCAGCGCGCCTTCGTATTCAGCTTCAACATTGTTTTGTGGGCCCTGGTTCTGGCGCTGGTCTCGGCGAACCTGGTCAATCTCCTGCTCGCCCGCGCGGGCCAGAGGCGGCGCGAAATCGCGGTGCGCATCTCTCTGGGCGCCAGCCGGGCGCGCTTGATCCGGCAACTCCTGACGGAAAGCGTCCTGTTGTCGCTTGCCGGCGGGGTGGGCGGCATTTTGCTGGCCTACTGGATCGGTCATGCAATGTCCGCTCTGGAGATGCCCTCCGAGATCCCGCTTCGGATGGACTTGAGTCCCGATCTCCGCATTCTCGCGCTCACACTGGCGATTTCGTTTGTGGCCGGGATAGGATTCGGATTGGTCCCGGCGTTGTCCTCGGTGCGCGCCAGTATCGGCGCCACATTGAAGGAGGGCGCGCAAACGCCGCTGCGCGGCTATCGGCGCTTCGGACTCCGCAACTTTTTCGTGGTGTCCCAGGTGGCGGCGTCCCTCATGCTCCTGCTGGTCACTGGCTACATGGTCTACGGTTATCAGCACACCACCCGGGTCGACGCCGGCTTCGAGACCGCCGGCCTCGACCTCTTTTCGATCGA
>DATNLV010000517.1:0-5070 GCA_035602665.1 Bryobacteraceae bacterium
AGCCTTTCTTCGAGAAGATGCGGATCTTCTGCACTCCAGGCTGGGCCGCGATCGAACGGATGATCTCGATCAGCTGCTCGCGGTCGTTGCGCAGCATGCTGGTGCGCGTGGATTGGAAGATGATGCCGGCCATGCGCTGCTCACTCATGACCGCCGTGGTCTCGAGGTTTTCGCGCAGCACATACAGGTTGGCCCAGCCCAGGCCCACCAGCACCGCGAGCAGGCTGGCCACCAGTCCGAAAATCAGCTTCGCGCTAAGACTCCGCATACGCCGCGTGGCGAGGCTTCTCGCCGTGTGTGGCGTCGTGGAAAACCGGAAGGTACCGCGCAGCGAGCCGGAACAGGTTCAGCCCGACGACCACGATGCTCATTGTAACCGCTATCTCCATCCAGGAAGGAAAGTAATGTACCCCGGATGAGGCATCGAGGCCGGTGGTGGAAACATTCAGGCGGTTGACCAGGAACCCGCCCACCACTACCGCGGAGCAGGCGACCAGCGCCTGCGGATGGGCCCGAACCCGTGGAATCGACACCAGCAGGATGGGCAGCGCCAGCAGCGCGGTTTCCAGCCAGAACATGCCCGCTTCGTAGCTTCCCGGCCCGGCCAGACGGAACGCTTGCGGGAGCGCTCCGCGCCAGGCAAGATCGAGAAACCGCACGACCAGAAAGAGGCTCAGGAACGCGGCCATGACCTTGGCGACGCTTTGCAGCACGTCGAATTCGAGCGCCCGCCCGAAGGCTCGCGCGCTCAGGCCGCTCTCGAAAATCACCATCCCCAGGCCCGCCGCCACCGCCGAGATCCAAAACAGAATCGGAAGAATAGGCGAGTACCACAGCGGGTGCAGCTTGGTGGGCATGATCAGGTAGAGGCTTCCCAGCGACGACTGGTGCAGCGTCGAGAGCAGGAAGCCCAGCCCCACCAGGGGAACCACCACCCGCTTGACCACCCGCACCGCGGCGTACCACTTCAGCCGCTCGAAAAGCATGGGCGAGAATTCGAGCATCAGCACGGTGCTGTATAGCATCACGCACCACGCCACCTCGAACATGACCGAATGCGGATTCCAAAGGACCATGGCGCGCCAGATGTTCCAGGGGCGGCCCAGGTCGAACATGAGCCCTACCACCACCAGCATGTAGCCCAGATACGCCGTTAGAATTGTGGGCCGCACGATCGGCCTCAGCTTTTCAAGATGGAGGATGTAGACCGCGGTCGTAATCGCGAAGCCGCCCGCCGCCAGGCCGACGCCGCAGAGGATGTCGAAGCCGATCCACAATCCCCACGGTGCGTGGTCGTTCAGATGAGTGGACGCGCCCAGCCCCTGCGTGAATCGCACCCACGTGGCGTAGGCGCCACCGGCCAGGATCACCAGGGCGGCAATGCGCCAGAACAATAAGCGTACCTGTTTCATCGCGGAGTGTCCTCGCACGCGGCGGCCGTCGCCGGCACCCGGCCCTCGGCCCGCGCCACGGCCTCTTTGCGCCGGGTCAGCCAGTACAAGCCGGTCAGCACCGATGCGCCCACGGCTACCAGCGGAGGAATCTTCGAAAGAACGCGGAAGGTCAGCATCGGCATGGGCTCGTCAGGCAGGTTCACGGGCAGACCCATCGCTGCAAACGGGATCGAGGACAGCATCAGGACGGACGTTCCCCCGGCATCGTGCTCCCCGAAGATCTTGGGCACGTACTTTCCGGGTTCGGCGGCCAGCCGCGCGCGGGCTTCCGTCAGGAGAGACTCGCGGTCACCCGCGATGGTCGCGCCGTAGGGACACGCCTCGGCGCAGGCGTTGATCTTCCCCTGAGCCAACCGGTCCGCACAGAAGTTGCACTTGCGGACGCGCGGCGTGAGCGACGTCCACTCGTACTTCGGAATGCCGAACGGGCAGGCCTGGACGCAGTACCGGCAGCCCAGGCAGATGTCGGCGTTGTACACCACCGGACCGCTGGCGGTTTTGTGCAAGGCGCCCACTGGGCAGACGGAGGCGCAGGTGGGGTCCAGGCAGTGCATGCACAGCCGGCGATAGTGAACCTCGCCGTCCTTCCCCGCCGCCGTCTTCAGGACCGTGAACTGTTTGTCCGTGAGATCGGGCGCGTCGGTCTCGGGCAGATGGTTCTGCTCGCGGCAGGCCATCATGCAGGCGCCGCAGCCGACACACTTCGTGTTGTCGTACAAAATTGCGTGCATCGGATGTTAAATTCTCTTCTCTAGGACCTTCTCTAGGACCGGAAGAACTGGCGAGTGACTTCACGCCACTTCTCGGGAGGCAATTCAGTGCCCACTTGCGGGGAGATGGTGCCGCCGTCCAAAGCGGTCGCCAGCGCGCCCGGGGAAATGGCCTGACGAAGCTCGGCCACCGATTCCTCCATCCAACGCCGGGCGAAGGAGCCCGTGAGGAGATTGCGGAAGCTGACCTGAACGTCCGGAGAGAAGATCTCGAGCAGCCAGCCGGCGCCGTAGGGGTCACGAGCCACGCTCGCGGGGTCCGAGATGGCCTTCTCGTTGATGGCGACGATCTCACCCTCGGCGGGCGCCAGCATGGCGACTTCGCCGCGCTCGGTATGAATCGTCCAGCCCTTCTCCCCCTGGCGGAACCAGCGGCCCCGTTGCGGCACGTCCAGCTTCTGTATGCCACCGATCAGGCTGGCGGCGAACTCGTCCAAACCCACGCGAACACGGCCGTTACCTGCATCGACAGCCCAGGCGTGGCCGGGGTGATAGGACAGACCTTCGGGAAGCGTCACGCCCGCGACCACCGGCGCCGCCGTGGCGGCTGCGGGAGCGGCCGGACTGGCCACCCGAAAGCGATACTTGTCCCTGTGCAGCAGGACATCCCAAGCTATGAATGCAACGAAAGTTGCGAGAACCAGTAGTGCGACCATTTGTGTTACCCTCCGCGATGGAATATGCACCTCCATGGCCCACATGGAAGGCACCCGTTGCATTGTCCGTATCTTCATGACAACACAAGACAAAGCCATGTTGCGTTTTGCACGCGGCCAACTGGAGCAAAGGGCCTCATGTTGCGTTTATAAGCATACCCAGCTCGGAAATCCTTCCAAACTACAGAAGACACTGAGTCGAACTGGCCGATTGCGTTATGCAATGGCACCATGTCCCTTCGCAACGCTTTTCTGATCGGCGGCCAGCGAGTCTATGCACGTTTGTTATGTTTTTTAAACACCCTGAACTGCTCGCCTTCCCCCACCACCCTGCGCGAAATGCCACAATCGAACCCCAACCTCTTAATGTTTTTGTTCTTGACAGTAACAGATCGCAGCAGTAGCATTCGGAGCACGGGCTCTCATGCTAAGTGAACGTAGGGGCTTCCTCGGATGGCTTCTGGGAGGGGGAGTCGCTGCCTCCCTGGGAGCATTTCTCTACCCGGTGGTCGAGTTCGTCAACCCGCCTGCAGTCCCCGAAGCGACCGTCGACGAGGTCGGTGCCGGCAAAGCTCAGGACTTCAAGATCAACAGCGGTAAGATCGTCAAGTTCGGCAGCCGCCCGGTTCTGCTTATACGATCCAGCGAAACTGACTGGAAGGCGTTCTCGGCCGTCTGCACCCACCTGAACTGCACGGTCCAGTATAAAGAGGATGCCCACGTGATCTGGTGCGCCTGCCACAACGGCATGTACGACCTGAACGGCGCCGTGGTCTCCGGTCCGCCGCCGAAGCCGCTGGATGAATTTGTAGTGCGTCTCCGGGGAGATGAAGTCTTCGTCTCCCGCCGGGCATAGCTTTTGGAGGGCGGGCGTCAGCCCGCGCGGGGCTCGGGCCCCGCTTTCAAGGGAGGGCCACGAGTGCCGCCTGTCGAAGAGAACCGCCGCCTCCAACGCGGCGTCGCCTGGCTGGACGAACGCCTGGGGCTAGCGTCGATCCGCGAGTTCGTCGCCCACAAAACCGTGCCGGTCCATTCCGGAACTCTCTGGTACTACTTCGGCGGCGTCACGCTCTTCCTCTTCACCGTCCAGGTGCTGACCGGTATCCTGCTGCTCCTCTACTACCGGCCGACGGCCTCCGAAGCATACGAAAGCGTCCAGTTCATCATGACCCGCGTCCGGTTCGGCTGGCTCATCCGCTCCATCCATAGCTGGTCCGCCAACCTGATGATCCTGTCGGCCGTCATTCACATGTTCAGCGTGGTCTTCCTGCGCGCCTACCGGCGCCCGCGCGAGTTGACCTGGCTGAGCGGACTCGCCCTGCTCGGCCTGGCGCTCGGATTCGGTTTCAGCGGCTACCTGCTGCCGTGGAACACCATCTCCTACTTCGCCACCAAGGTTGGGACCGACATGGCCGCCAGCGTCCCCCTCGCCGGGCCCGCCATAGCGCGGTTCCTGCGCGGCGGAGACGACGTCGGCGGAGCGACGCTGACCCGTTTCTTCGGCTTTCACGTCGCCGTTCTGCCCGGCCTCGCCACCACGCTCATCGCCCTGCACCTGCTGCTGGTGCAGCGCCACGGCATCAGTTCCCCGCCCTGGATCGAAAAGCGCTTCGCTGCCACCGGCGGCCGGGTGCCCCAGATGCCGTTCTTCCCCAACTTCTTCTTGCGTGAGCTGATGGCGTGGTACGCCGCTCTCGGCGTCCTGGGTTGCTTGGCGGCGCTGTTCCCCTGGGAATTGGGCGACAAGGCCGATCCATTCGCCTCCGCCCCGGCGGGTATCCGCCCGGAGTGGTATTTCCTGGCGCCGTTCTACACTCTCAAGCTCATCCCCAGCCACGTCTGGTTCATGGAAGGCGAATTGCTTGGACTGGCCGGGTTCGGCCTCCTGGCGGTGTGGTGGGTGATGCTGCCTTTCTGGGCGACGAGTCGCGAAGGTGTCGAACGCACCCGGATGGTCACGGGCGCGGGCGTCCTGCTGCTCGCCTACCTGGCGACTTTCTCGCTCCTGGGGTATCTGAAATGACCCGCGGGGTGTTGTGCCTCCTCCTCACCCTCGCCCCAGCCGCGGCCCTGGCCAAGGACTCCTGCATCGAGTGCCACGCCGCGCTGGCCGCCGACCTCCAAAAGCCCGCGCTCCTGTTCTCCAAGGATGTACACAGCCAGCATGGCTTCTCCTGTGTGGACTGCCAC